>DASSGE010000638.1:0-2596 GCA_035693605.1 Binatia bacterium | reverse complement strand
GAAACATTGGCGTCGCAACGGTAGCTGCCGTCTTCCATATTGCCGTCGCAGACCCCGAGAAATTGCAAAATCGCGCGCAGCGTGCGCAGGTAAGCACCCGCCTCTTCGGTGGTGCGCATGTCGGGTTCGCTAACAATTTCCAACAGCGGCACCCCGGCGCGGTTTAGATCGACTAGGCTGGAATCGCCATGGGCATCATGGATGTTTTTACCGGCATCTTCCTCCATGTGAATGCGCGTCAGGCGCACCCGTTTTGTCGTGCCGTTTAGTTCAAACTCAACGTACCCGCCGCTGCAGATCGGCAACTCGTACTGACTGATTTGATAACCCTTGGGCAAGTCCGGATAAAAATAATTTTTGCGCGCAAGAATACTCGACCGGGTGATTTCGCAATGTGTTGCTAATCCGGTTTTGATGGCGAACTCGACGACCTTTCTGTTGAGGACCGGCAGCACACCCGGAAAGCCGGCGCACACCGGGCACGTGTTCGCATTGGGCTCCCGGCCAAATTCTGTCGAACAGCCGCAGAAAATTTTCGAGGCGGTGAGCAGTTGGGCGTGAACTTCCAGACCGATGACGGGCTCGTATCTCATCGACGAAGTCTCCGAAGCGGTGAATTGAGAATGGATAATGGAGAATAGATGATGAAATAACGCCGGGACTGATCTGCGAGAGGTTCCCTTGGGTTATCCATCAGCAAGTTTCCAATGGCCATTACAGTGCCGGTTTTTTCCCGTGCCATTCCGTGGTTTGCTCATAAGCATGTGCGGTGCGCAACAGAGTCGCTTCGTCAAAATGTTTGCCGATCAGCTGCAAACCGATCGGCATGTTGTCGTCATCAAAGCCGCAGGGGAGCGATAGCGCGGGGAGGCCGGCTAAATTGATCGAGATCGTGTAGACATCGGATAAATACATTTGCAGGGGATCTTGCGTCTTCTCGCCGATTTTGAACGCCGTAGTCGGTGCCGTTGGCGTGACAATGACGTCGCAGTGTTTGAATGCTTCTTCGAAATCTTTTTTGATAAGTGTACGCACGCGTTGCGCCTTGAGATAGTAGGCGTCGTAATAGCCGTGCGACAGCACGTAAGTGCCGAGCATGATGCGCCTTTTGACCTCCGTTCCGAAGCCTTCGTCCCGGCTAATCATGTAGGTCTGCGTGAGATCTTTTGCGTCCGCGCGGCGACCGAAGCGCATGCCGTCGTAACGAGCCAAGTTCGAACTCGCCTCGGCAGTGGCGACGATGTAATAAACGGCGACGGCGTATTCGGTATGCGGCAGCGAAATTTCTTCGATCTTGGCGCCATGCATTTCCAATTGCCGAATCGCCACACGGACGGATTTTTCGACTTTTGGTTGCATTCCGCTGACATAATATTCTTTAGGCACGCCGAGCCGGAGGCCTCTGACTTCGCCGGTCAGAGCCGCACTATAGTCGGGAACGGAACGGTTGGATGATGTCGAGTCGGCTGGGTCATGGCCGGCGAGCGCTTGTAATAGCAGCGCGCCATCGCGAACGTCTTTGGTCATCGGCCCAACTTGATCCATGGACGACGCGAAAGCGATGATGCCGTAGCGGCTAACCCGTCCGTAGGTTGGTTTCAGGCCGACGATACCGCAACAAGCTGCCGGTTGGCGGATTGAGCCGCCGGTGTCCGTGCCGAGGGCGGCGATGCATTCGTCGGCAGCGACGGCAGCGGCCGAACCGCCGGATGAGCCGCCGGGAATGCGCTCGAAATTCCAGGGGTTGCGCGTCGGGAAAAATGCCGAGTTTTCCGCGGAAGATCCCATAGCGAACTCGTCGAGATTGGTTTTGCCGACGATGACGGCCCCGACGCTACGCAGTTTGGCGATTGTCGTGGCATCGTACGGTGGCATGAAGTCGCCAAGAATCTTCGATGCGCAAGTGGTGCGTACGCCGCGAGTGAGAAAATTGTCCTTGATAGCGAGGGGCATGCCCAAAAGCGGCGATGGTTGCGTTTCAGCACTCAGCCGTGTGTCCGCTTGCTTGGCTTGCTCCAAAGCGCTTTCGCGCGCCAAGGTGAGATAAGCGTGGACTTTGTCGTCAATAGCCGAAATCCGCTGAAACACCGCTTCGGTAAGCTCGACAGACGAAATCTCACGTTGGCGCAGCTTTATACTGGCCTCATGAAGGGTAAGAGAGCTGAGACTCATTCGATGATTTTCGGTACTCGGAAAAATGTTTTGTCGCGTTCCGGCGCGTTGGCGAGCAGCGCGTCGGTGTTAGGTTGGTTCGAGACTCTATCCTCACGCAGGACTTCCGCATTGGCTGCCGCATGGCTAAATATCTCGACGCCGGAGGTGTCGAGTTCGTCGAGCTTATTCATGTAAGCGAGGATGTAATCAAGCTGTCCGGTCAGTTTCATTTCTTCATCCGCGGTCAAGCGCAACCGAGCCAGCGTTGCCACCTTTTGCACTGATTCGCGAGACAACTTCATGCGAATTTTTTAACACATGGTTCTCTCCATTGCCACCTGGCGCGGATCGGACAAAGTTGGCGGCGTTTCGGCGAAAAATTATTTGCAGTTAGGGGCGGTTTCGGGCTAAGTAGAGACCCGATGAAACCCACGGTGACGAG
>DASSGE010000637.1:0-2672 GCA_035693605.1 Binatia bacterium | reverse complement strand
TGATTTTCGCGCAGCTTGCGACCAGGATCCGCTAGCCGCTTGACTAATCGTTGTAATGTCTCGCGTGATTGGTCGAGTTTGCACTCCATCCCACTCGCTAAACGGCTTTGTAAATAGTCAATTTGATCGACCAGGTCACGTTTGCGCGGCACGACCATTTCGGCCGCCGCGGTGGGCGTAGGCGCGCGCGCGTCGGCGACGAAATCGGCGATAGTAAAATCGATCTCGTGACCGACCGCCGAGACCACCGGCACTTGCGAGGTAAAAATCGCCCGGGCGACGACTTCCTCGTTGAATGCCCAGAGATCTTCCAAAGAGCCGCCGCCGCGGCCGGCAATGATCACGTCGACCGCGCCGAACCGACCAAGATTTAAGATTCCTTCAGCGATTTCCCGCCCGGCGCCGTCACCTTGAACCTTCACGGGGCAAACGATGATGCGACGATCGGGATAGCGGTCGCCGATGATGCGCAGCATGTCCTGCAACGCCGCACCCTTGCCGGAGGTGACGATTCCGATGGAATGGGGTAGAAACGGCAGCGCGCGCTTTCTTTCGCTTGCGAACAACCCTTCAGCGGCGAGCTTTTTTTTCAGTTGTTCAAAGGCCAGTGCCAATGCCCCCTGCCCTTGCGGTTCCAGGTCGTCGACGTAGAGCTGTAAATCGCCGCGTACCGTGTACACGCTCACCCGGCCAAAGCACAGCACCGCCATGCCGTTCTCAGGTGTAAAGCGCAGCATCGCTCCCTGGCGCCGAAACATCACCGCCGCGATCTGACTTTTGTCGTCTTTGAGAGTGAAATAGAAATGGCCCGAAGGCGGCATGCGAAAGTTAGAAATTTCGCCCCGCACCCAGAGCCCTTCGAGGCGAGACTCCAGTGTGCCTTTGATCCGCTCGTTGAGTTCGCTAACGGTAAGAAACTTGCGCGACTCGCCGGCGAACAGCGGCAGCTCGATTTCATTGGCAGTGGGACGCGCCATATTGCAAGCGACTGTAACACAAAAAAAAAGACCCTCCGAGAGGAGGGCCTTTTTTATCGCTACGATGTCGCGCGAATACTTAGGCAGCCTTTTTCTGCACCACCTGTTTGAAGACGTCCCAACTCTTCAACAGATCGAGAGCGCGTTTGAGTTGTTGATCGTTGTCGATCGTCTCGTCCCCCGTCGGCCCCGAGGTCGGGATCTGTTTTTCCCGCTCGCGATCGATTTGCTCTTGTTCTTTAGCGGAGTTTTGCTGTGGGTTATTCAAATGGCCGGGCAGGTTCTCCTCGCGTAGACTCGGTCGCTTTCGGTCATCCGGTTTGCCGTCCTGGAGCACGATGTTTTCAATCACGATATCCGGGACGATGCCGGTGGCCTGAATCGATCGGCCCTTAGGGGTAAAATAACGCGCTGTCGTCAAACGTAGCGCGGAATTATCGTCCAATGGCAAAATCGTCTGCACCGATCCCTTGCCGAAGGTTTTGGTTCCAAGCACCACCGCCCGCTTATGATCTTGCAATGCACCGGCGACAATCTCGGAGGCGCTGGCGCTGCCACCGTTGACCAGTACAACCACCGGGAAATCCGCCCACGTGCCGTCCTTCTGGGCGAAGAATTTTTGCTTCTGCGATTCGATGCGACCATCGGTGTAAACGATCATGCCGGAATCAAGGAACAGATCCGAGACCCGCACCGCCTGATTCAACAAACCGCCGGGATTGTTGCGAAGATCGAGGACCAGTCCTTTTATGCCGCTCTTCTCAGCAGCCAACTTTTCCAAGGCCCGCTGCACATCACGATCACTGCGTTCCTGAAATTGCGCCAGCCGAACATAACCATAACCAGGCTCCAAGGTGCGGCTCTTCACGCTCTGGACACGAATGATGTCACGAATCAAAGAAATATCGATCAAATCAGCAGTGCCTTCCCGCCGAACCGTAAGATTGATCTTCGTGCCCTTCAAGCCGCGCATCTTTTTTACCGCGTCGACCAGAGACATGTCCTTGGTGAATTCGTCTTCAATTTTAAAAATCTGATCGCCCGGCTTGATACCGGCTTTGAATGCCGGAGTATCTTCGATCGGCGAAACGACCGTGAGAATACCGCTCTTGACGGTGATCTCTATGCCCAAACCGCCGAAACGTCCTTGCGTGTCGCTTTGCAGATCCTTGTACAGATCGGGCGTCAAATACGCGCTATGCGGATCGAGGGAGGTTAACATGCCGTTGATGGCGCCGTTGACCAAGTTTTTGGTCTCAATATCCTCGACATAGTTTTTCTTGACGATCGAAAGGATATTACTGAACGCTTCCAGGCTCTCATAGTCTTGCCGCCCGACAGCCGAGACATTCGGCACCCACTGTGCGGACAAGAAAAAACCGATGCCAATGCCGAGTGCGACCAGTAACAGTGGCGTTCCATGTCTTTTAACAAGTTGCATGAAGTTTCCCCCCAGTTTTTGCTGACAACTTGGCTGATTCTAGCTCAATGTTTTTTGAATAGCCATCATTTCCTAAACCATGGCAACGGATCTACCGACCGGCCATCCTTGCGCAGCTCGAAGTAGAGTTTGGCACCGCTCAGCGAATCGCTATCGCCGACCCGTCCAATGATCTCTCCTTTTTGCACATCTTCACCCAATTTTCTACTAATTTCAGAAAGATGGGCGTAAATTGTATAGTAACGCTCACCATG
>DASSGE010000636.1:0-7645 GCA_035693605.1 Binatia bacterium | reverse complement strand
GCCGCCGGATACATGGCGAAACTTTCCGTCAATGTGATACCGGTGGCGTCGCTCACTTGCAATAACTCGAAGATCAGCGGCTTCTCGGTATGGTCCGGCTGGGAGGGGTAGCCGGGCGCCGGGCGGATGCCGCGGTATTTTTCCTGAATCAAGTCTTCGTTGCTGAGCTTTTCGTTTTTGCCGTAGCCCCAATCGGCGCGGGCACGCTTGTGCAGACACTCGGCAAAGGCTTCCGCCAGCCGATCGGCGAGCGCTTTGGTCATGATCGAATTGTACTGGTCATTATCCTTGTCGAATTTCTCGGCCAGCTCCTGCGTGCCGTGGCCGGTGGTGACGGCAAACGCGCCGATGTAGTCAACATGACCGCTGTCGCGCGGCGCTATGAAGTCGGCCAGTGCCAACTGCGGCTTGCCGCGTTGATTATCCTTTTGCTGGCGTAGCGTGTGCAGCCGCGTCAACTCCTTGGTGCGCGTCACATCGGCGTAGACGACGATATCGTCGCAGTCGCTGTTGGCCGGATAAAACCCGTACACCCCTTGGGCGGTGAAGAGCTTTTCAGCGACGATCTTTTGCAGTAGCTCCCGGGCGTTGGCGAACAGCTCACGCGCCGCCGGGCCGCGCACCGGATCCTTGAGAAGGTCCGGATAACGACCGCGCATTTCCCAGGTATGAAAAAACGGCGACCAGTCGATAAACGGCACCAGCTCGGACAGTGGAAAATCTTTGAGCACGCGCCGGCCGATAAACTCCGGCACGGCGATATGCTGATCGTCCCATTCGGTGTGAAGCTTGTGACGAATCGCTTCCTCGTAACTGAGTAGTTGCGTCCCCGCACGGTTCTCGAACTGCACGCGGATTTCCGCCTGGTCTTTGCGGTTCTGCGCGTCGAGTGCCTGGCGCGTGTCGGGCTTCATCAAAGCGCCGACCACGGGCACAGCGCGCGAGGCGTCGACGACGTGAATTGTTTCGTGCTGGTAAGACGGCGCGATTTTCACCGCCGTGTGGCGCTTGCTGGTAGTCGCGCCGCCGATCAATAGCGGTATTTTCAAGCCGCGCCGGCTCATTTCGCTCGCCACATGGGTCATCTCGTCGAGCGACGGCGTAATCAAGCCGCTCAAGCCGATGATATCGGCCTGTTCCTCAATGGCGGTGTCGATGATTTTCTCCGCCGGCACCATGACGCCGAGATCTATGACATTATAGTTATTGCAGCTGAGCACCACCCCGACGATGTTCTTGCCGATATCGTGCACATCGCCTTTGACTGTGGCGAAAACTAGTTTGGTGCGTTGCGATGTATCCTGAGCTTTCAATTTTTCCGCTTCCAGGTAGGGGGTCAAATAGGCCACAGCTTTTTTCATCACCCGCGCGCTCTTCACCACCTGGGGCAAGAACATTTTGCCGGAACCGAACAGATCGCCGACCACGTTCATGCCGTCCATCAGCGGCCCTTCGATAACATGTAGCGGTTTGCCGTATTTTTGCCGCGCCTCTTCGACATCCTGGTCGATGAAATCGGTCAATCCCTTGACCAGTGCGTGCGACAAGCGCTCTTCCACCGACCCGTCGCGCCAGGAGTCATCTTTGACCGCCACCTTGCCCTTTTCCTTGACGGTGTCGGCGAAGCTGACCAAACGCTCGGTGGCATCGGCGCGCCGGTTGAGCAAGACATCCTCGACCAATTCGAGCAGTTCGGCGGGAATCTCCTCATAGACCGCGAGCATGCCGGGATTGACAATACCCATGTCCATGCCTGCTTTGATGGCGTGGTAGAGAAAAGCCGAGTGCATCGCCTCGCGCACCGGATTGTTGCCGCGAAACGAGAAGGAAATATTACTCACACCGCCCGAGACTTTGGCCAGCGGCAAGTTCGCTTTGATCCAGCGCGTCGCTTCGATGAAGTTTACGGCATAATTGTTGTGTTCCTCGATGCCGGTGCCGACCGTGAGAATGTTCGGATCGAAAATGATGTCCTGGGGCGGGAAACCAACTTGCTCGGTCAAGATCTTGTAAGTGCGCCCGCACACTTCGATCTTGCGCTCGTAGGTATCCGCCTGGCCGCGCTCGTCGAAGGCCATGATGACGACCGCCGCGCCGTAGCGGCGGATCAATTTGGCTTGGGCGAGGAATTTCTCTTCGCCTTCTTTCAAACTGATGGAATTGACGACGCCCTTCCCCTGCAAGCAGCGCAGCCCTGCTTCGATGACTTCCCACTTTGAGCTATCGACCATCACCGGCACCCGCGCGATGTCGGACTCGCCGGCGATCAGGCGCAGGAACCGTTCCATCGCCGCTTTGGAATCGAGCATGCCCTCGTCCATGTTGACGTCGATGATCTGCGCTCCGCCCTCGACCTGCTGGCGCGCCACGCTCACCGCCTTATCGAAGTCGCCGGCGAGCACCATTTTGGCGAAGACCGGCGAGCCGGTGACGTTAGTACGCTCTCCGACATTGACAAAGTTCGATTCGGGACGGACGGTCAGGCTCTCGAGCCCGCTCAATCGTAAGTAGGGTTCGACGGTCGGCAACAGGCGCGGCGTCAAGCCTATGACCGCGTCGGCGATCTTGCGAATATGCGCCGGCGTGGTGCCACAACAACCACCGACAATGTTGAGCCAACCGTTTTCGGCCCACTCGCGCAATTGCGGCGCCAGCGACTCCGGAGTTTCGGGGAATCCCGTGGGCAACAACGGGTCCGGCAAACCCGCATTAGGGTGAGTGCTGATATAGATCGGCGCGATGTGAGCCAGCTCTTCGATCAACGGGCGCATCTCTTTCGGACCGAGGGCGCAGTTCATGCCGACGCTGAGCAGCGGCACATGGGAAATTGAATTCCAGAAGCCTTCAACGGTTTGGCCGGTGACGCCGCGATTGCTGCCGGGCTGGATAAACGTCACCGAGGCCATCAACGGGAGCGATATCTGCCGATCGTCAAACAGCTTGGCAATGGCGAAGAACGCCGCCTTGGAGTTAAGCGTGTCGAAAATGGTTTCGACGAGCAAAATATCCGCGCCGCCGTCGATTAAACCGCGCGCCTGCTCGTAATAGGCCTCTACCAGTTCTTCAAAAGTAACTCCGCGGCTCGACGCGCTGTTGACATCCGTAGAGATTGAACAGGTCCGATTGGTCGGCCCCATGGCGCCGGCAACGAAACAAGTCCGTCGAGGATTTTTCGCCATGACCCGTTGGGCTGCCCGTTTCGCCGCCTGCGCGCCGGCGACGTTGATTTCGTAGACCACCGCCTCCAACTGGTAATCGGCCATCGAGATTGAAGTCGAATTGAAAGTATTGGTCTCGACAATATCGGCGCCGGCTTCGAAGTACTCGGTATGGATCTCGGTAATCAAATCGGCCTGAGTCACACATAAAAGATCGTTGCAACCCGTGAGGTCTTTGCGATGATCGGCGAAGCGCCCGCCGCGAAAATCCTTTTCGCTGAGTTTATGGGTCTGGATCATCGTCCCCATGGCACCGTCCAGAATAACGATTCTCTCCGCCAACAGTTTGCGTAGCGCCGCTTCAGTTTGATTCATGTTTTGCTGTTCCCCGAACTATTTGCGCTTGTAAGAATCGCGCGAGACCTGCCGATGTTTCATGTAAACTCTCAGCGAACGTTCTCCACCCGCCGCGGTAATTCGAACTTTTTATGCATTCTTTGCGGTCACTTCCGACTCCGATTACTTTGTGACCTTTGTGCTCTTTCTGGTTAAATTATCCGTGGCCGGCAAGTTCGCCGTCACGACGAAGATTTCCACCGGCCGGTTACCGTTGCGGGCGATTTTTTCGCCGGCAAAGGAACCGGTCAGATGGTATTCCACAGCCCCCGCGCCAGCGCTGCGAAACCATCCCTCGATCGCGCCCCGGTCAAAGCCCAACCACTGGTGCGCCATCTGCTCGCGCATCCACTGCTGGGTATGTTCGACCAAATCGACGAGAATAACCGTACCGCCGGGCCGAACGATGCGACACAGCCCGGCGATCGCGCGCGCCGGATCCGCAACAAAATGCAGCACCATCACACAGAATGCCGCATCGACACTGTGCGGCTCGAGCGGCAACTTGAGCAGGTCGCCCTGACGAAACTCGATATTTTCGAGAGCGCGCTCTTTGGCGATGCCGCGGGCACGCCGCAGCATTTCACCGGCCAGATCGACACCGATCACTTTGCGTGCGAAACGGGCCAATTCGAAGGTCAAGCTGCCGGTGCCGCAGCCGATATCGGCTAACGTAAGATTGCGCGGCAGGAGTTTTTCAATCGCCAGAGAGGTAACGCGATCGTCGAAATAGCTCTTGCGAATGCGTTCCCAGTCGCCGGCCACAGATTCAAAATAACTCTGCGAGCGCTGCAGACGACGGCGGCGGCATTCTGCCAAGCGCGTCCGGTCTTTTTTTATTTCGGGAATCTCTTCGAATCTGTTTCGGATCGTCTTGAACAGCTCAAGTGCCGGTTCCTTCATGTCGGTACGGAGTGAGAAATACACGCTGGTGCCTTCCTTGCGATCTTGCACGAAACCGGCTTCGCGTAGCATCGCCAAGTTGCGCGATACGGAGGACTGCATCGACGCCACCACTTCCTGAACCTCGCCCACCGTCAGCTCCTCCTCAGCAACCGCAGCGAGCACGCGCAAGCGCAACGGGTCCGCCAAGGCCTTAAGGGTGCGTACAAAATCCATGGAATCAGCTCACCATTAATCATTGTATGTGAATATTGTGATATTAACAACTGCTGGGCGGAGAAAACCGGGACCGGTACTGCACGACGTAGGCCGCGGCAGAGATTTCTCGCACCGCCGAACGTGACCAAGCTATCGGGTGTGCCGGAGTGTTGATAATTGCAGAAACGGTGACGGCGAGAAAATTTCTTCCGAGCTCACAAAGGCGTGTACGCTAGTTGTCTCGCGACCATAAAATGGAATGGCTTGAGCAGCCCGTCGTGGCGGCGCACTGCCCCTTCGGCGCAATTGGGACCATTGAAAAGTTCGATGACTTGATGAATCGCTTCGATTGTCGAGTAACACTCCGGGCGCGGCTCGCGGCGAAAGCCATACGCCGAAGCCGTCAGTGGTCGGAAACAGATCGTTGGCAGGCACCGCAGATTGTCACTGAGCCGCAGCATCTTACGCACGCTTTTCCAAGTCCCGTCCAAAACAAACACCACCGGCATCCGAGGCCCGACGGCCAACTGCTTGCGCTCCGTCAACGTCAAATTCGACAAATTGACAGCATGGCGGCTCGGGAACAGCAGCATTGGCGCATTGGCGTGATCGGCAATTTCCCGATTGACCTGACTATGTTGCGTGAAATCGACGCCTTCGAACCAACGGGAGTTAGCTAAACTCAGGTGCGCCATTCGGCCGGTACCGAGCCGGTGCTTGGCCTCGCGCGGCTGACTGAGGATCACGAAACGCGGCATCGATTCGAACGGTTCGATGAGCCCGCAGTAGCAGCCGATGGCGGGCCGGCGGCAACGCGCGCACCACTCGCGAAACTGAGCAATCTCGGTCACTCCGTCTAAAGTATTTCGGCGCGCCGCCACGAAATTATTCATTAAATCTTCTGCGCGAAAATGCCGGCCCGGAATGCCCGCGCATGGCCATCGACAAATTTCCCTTCGCGATAGAATAAAACTCGAAAGCCCTCAAAGCTCGCTAGCAGCTCGTTATGCCTTAACAAGTAGTCGGGATTTTTCGGATGACCGATCACCGCTTGGTCGACCAAATAGGTCTCGAATATCACGTGCCCGCCTGGCTTAAGCAAATGCCGTATCGACCCCCAAAGCGAACGCTGAAGATAATTAAAATTGATTATCAAATCGAACGGACCACCAACCAGCCCGTCGGTTTCCAAGTCGCGTTGCTGCCAGTCGATTTGTAGCTCGTGCCGCAGCGCCTGGCACCGGCCTTCGTCAAGCGCAACCATGGAAATATCCAGTGCGGTCACCGCGAAACCGCGCTGAGCCAAATACATTGCATTTCGCCCCTTGCCGCAGGCGATATCGAGGGCTGTCCCATATACTACCTGCCATGAATCGCTCTCGATGATTTCACGCAGAAACGCCGCTGGCTGATCGGCGCCCGATGAATTTAGATGCTGCTGGTCCCAGCGAATACGGTCTTCGGTCGACATCTTTATTCCAGCTGAACTTTAATATACCGCGCGCGCCAGAGTCAGCACATACACTTCTTTGGCACCACCCTGTTTCAAGGTTCGGCTGCATTCGTTCACCGTCGCTCCCGAGGTATAGACGTCGTCGATCAGTAAGATGCGTTTGTCCTTGACGGGCCGTTCAGGATGGAGCGCGAAAGCGCCGCGCACGTTGCGCCTGCGCTCATCCTCGGGCAGTTGGGTCTGCGCCGCGGTCTCGCGGCGCCGCTGCAGCAGAAAGGGATCGATCGGAACACCGTACGCGCGCGAAATTTCGCGTCCCAAAAGCACCGACTGGTTAAAACCGCGCCAGCGCAATCGCTTCGGATAGAGCGGCACCGGCACGATTACGTCGGCATGCACCATGGCAAGAAATTCCTGGCAGCCACGTGCCATCAGTCGCCCAAGCGGCTTGCCGAGCGACACCTTGCGCGCGTATTTGAATTTTTGCACCACCGCGCGCAGCGGATGCTCGTCTTCACGCGGGTAACAAGCCCAGGCGCGCGCCGCAACGAACTGCGGCGGACGTTCCAAACAAACACCGCAAGTATGATCCTCACCGCCGGAGTCAGGAAACGGCCGGCCGCAACTATTGCACAGCGGATGATTGACCAGCTGAATATGCTCGCGACAGAGCGAACAGAAATAGTCCGCGTCCCGCCCTAAGATTCGGCCCCGGCACGCCCGGCAGCGCGGCGGATAGAGCCAATCGAACAACCAATCGATGCGCTCCGGCAGCCTTGGATTAACGGAAAGCTGCATACCGGCGGAGTTTAACAAACCTGTGCGGGAAGGTGCAAAGCCGCGAGGTTTAAACTTAAGATGCGACGATCAACGAACGGCCGGTCATCTCCGCCGGCTGCGTTAAGCCCATCAGTTTTATCATCGTCGGCGCGACATCGATGGCTGTGCCTTGATTGAGCCGGCACTTGCGATGCGTTTCGTCGATCAGAATCACCGGGACGAGATTAATTGTATGCGCCGTATGCGGCATGCCTGTGTCATAGTCGATCAGTTGCTCGATGTTACCGTGGTCCGCGGTGATAATGACCTTACCCTTTTCGGCTAGGGTCGCATCCACGACCTTGCCCAAACACTCGTCGATGACCTCGACCGCTTTGATCGACGCTTCGAAATTTCCTGTGTGGCCGACCATGTCGGCGTTGGCGTAGTTGGCAATCACCATTCCGACATCGGTTTCACGCAAGTGCTTGACTAGCGCCTCGGTCACCGGCCGCGCGCTCATCTCCGGCTTCAAATCGTAGGTTGCAACGTCTTTGGGCGAGGGGATCAATATCCGTTCTTCGCCCGGGAATTTGCTTTCCTCACCGCCGTTGAAGAAGTAGGTCACATGGGCATATTTTTCTGTCTCGGCGATGCGCAGCTGCTTGATTCCCGCCTGGCTCGCGACTTCACCCAAGATCTTTCTTATCTCGCGCGGCTGATAAGCGACCGGATTCTTAAACGTTTCATCATACTGGGTCAGGGTCGTGTAGGTCGC
>DASSGE010000635.1:0-5367 GCA_035693605.1 Binatia bacterium | reverse complement strand
GCGGGCCAGCGTCTTGATCATGGCTTCGATGGGCTTGCGCTTTGTCGGCGCCGGGTCGACCTCGGACTCTTGGAGCTTTTCCCCCAGACCCCTCGGCGCTAAAAAATTTTCTGGACTTCCAGCCCGTAGGACTGCCCTTTGTGGCAGTTTTAACCGCGTAGCATCGCTATGACAAGTTTTAGGCGTAAATGTATCAGAAATGTTCTAGACACGTGCGAAATTCTTAGATAGACGTGGGGCCCATTTTAGGTAAAAGGAGATCGTTATGAGAAAACCGTGGATGTTTTCTATCTTGTTTGCATTATTAATGACGGGTCTCGGATCGACCCGAGCCGCTGCCCAAGTGACCCAAGACCCGGACGTGAACTTAGGCGGCAGCCCCGTGAACGCAATCGGCCGCTATCGTTATCCAACCGGACAAGTGCCCCAAATCGCCTTCCTTGCGATCCATCGGACCTCCGATTATCGCAATCACGCGTCAGCGCTGGAGTTGCCAACGCGGGGCTTCGCTACTCTCGGCATCAGAACCCGGTTCGGCAGCAGCGACGCCGCGGTGAATTTCGAGCAAATCGCTCTCGATATCCGCAACGGCATCCGCTTCCTGAAGAGTAAAGGCCACACCAAGATTATCTTGGTCGGCCATAGCGGCGGCGGACCCAGCACCTCCTATTATCAGGCGATACAGGAAAACGGTGTATCGTATTGCCAGGGGCGTAAAAAACTCACCCAATGCCCGTTTACGGGAGCCGAGTTTACGCCTGCCGACAAGGCCGATGGCATCGTATTCCTTGATGCCCATCCGGGTGTCGGGGTGAATCAACTGCGTTCGCTCAACGGCTCCATAGTCAACGAGGACCAGCCCTTTGGTCCGGCGAGAAACCCAACCCTCGACCCCTTCGATCCGAGCCACGGCTACAACGAGGACGGCGACTCGCACTACTCCGCGAAATTCGTCGACAAGTACTCTCAAGCGCAGGCGCGACGCATGAACGGTCTGATCAAAGAAGCTCAGCTGATCAAGAAAAAGATCGCCCTTGGGTTGATCGAGACGGCCGATCCGAACGACCTGACTCAGCACCCGTTTCCGATCTATCGCGCCAACGCGCGCATGGTCCAACTCAGCACCGAGGTCCAATGCTGCACCGAGCATCCGACCAGACTTCTGCAAGACGTCACCGGGACCACGACGGCGCCGCAGATCATTCACACGGTGCGCGTTTCCACCCCCGACATCAGGGACGATGATGAAGATGAGAACACGTTCGAAAATTTATCGATCACGTCATTCTTGAGCGCCAACGCAATCCAGTCCAAGCACTCGCTGGACGAGAGCAAGATCGATTGGTGCAGCACCAACAACTCGACACCCTGCGCAGTCGAGCGGATTCGCGTGCCGACTCTAGTGATGGCCATGCAGGGGCATTATTTCATTCGCGATGGTGAATTCATCTATGAAAGCGCGGCGAGTCTCGATAAGGAATTTCTGGTGGTGCAAGGAGCGACTCACGGCTTGGGCCCCTGCAATAGCTGCCCTGGGGCCCCTTACTTTAACGTTCGCAAAAATATTTTTGACTACGTTGCCAACTGGGCCAACAAACCCGGTCGATTCTAACGCCTTGTAGCCGAGCGTAGCGATTACCGCTTCCCCAACAGCTCCACGCGAGCCTGTTGGGGAAGCCGCATCGATGCTTTCTTCCCCGTTTAATCAACTCGCCGGTGCCTGATCACGCCTCCTGGTTTCAATCGGTCGCTGTCGGCAGGTAAAGCGCGAATAGTTTTACACTAGGCCCGCGTTACTGATCTACCGCCGTTCTCCGACACCATTTTCGATGTTTTTAGATACGGCCGATCTGATAAAGATGCCCGGCAGGGAATTGGGTCAGGGTCAGAATGGGGTCAGGATCAGGTCATGCATTGAAGCAGTTCGGATTTTCGTCGGTCTCACCACGTGGTCAATGCGACAGCGCGGTTCTGTCAGTTCAGTTTGTACGAGTAATTGGGGATTGCCACCGAGCCGATTGCTACTGCTCTGCGCCACGTCCAATCACGCGGCTCGGCTAGTGGCGATGATCTGAGACAGCTCCCGATCCGACGTCCATAGAGTAATCAGGGACGCACCAACAGACCATTGCCATGCTTCGGCTCGCTCGACTAACTATCCGGTAGAACGTCGCGTCGACATATCTCGCCACGGTTGGAAAATGCGTCGGTGTGAACCGAAAACGACTTGAATCGTCCCGTCACCGAGCCGGCTGCCAGCCCGCCGCCTTCAACTGCGCGTAATTTTTTCTCGTGATGGTGTAATCGAACACCGCCGCGATATCCGGCGGATTGGCAACCTTCGTCAGCTCGGAGCGAGTCGCTATCTCCTGCCGGAGCACGTCGTCGGGCAGGGAGCCGTCGTCGGTCATGGCCGCCTTGGTCACTTCATAGTCGATTCGCAGCGCCTCGACGGGAGTGGGGTCGCGCCTGCCGATGAAGGCGATGGTTTCCTCGCGGTAACGCCGGGCGTACTCGCGCCCTTTTGCCAGACCGCGCAGGAACCTTTCGACGAGCTGGGGAGTTTCAATCAAAATCTTGTTTGACACCGCGACGCCATTCCAGACCAGCTGAATCTCCTTGCCCAAATCGGCCAAGACAGTGTGCTTTTGATCCTTCATCATCACCACGTCGCGCACCGACAGCGGCGAAGCATCGATGGCGCCGGCACGCAGCGCCGGAAAGCGGACCTCGTTGCGCCCCACGGTGATAAACAGCACCGACGCAGGATCGACGCCCATTTTCTTGAGATAGAGAATCGTCGATAGGTGGCCGGTGTCGCCAAAGCTGTTGACCGCGATTTTTTTGCCGATCAAATCTTTCGCGGAATTTATCTCCGGTTTGATCGATGCCAAGATGTAACTCGGCCGCGAGAGATTGGTGTAAACGACCTTGACCGGGCCGCCGCGCACGGCGGCGCTCAACGCCGAGCTTGCGGAACTGCTGAAGTGGAACTGGCCGGAGAGCAGGCCTGGGGTGGCCACGCCGCCCGGAGCGCGAATCACCTCGACGGTCAATCCTTCCTCTTTAAGGTATCCCTTCTCCATTGCGACGATATGGTCCATGTAGGCCGGGCTGAGCGTCGCATAGGACACCCGAATCGTGCTCTGCGCCCGAGCGGCTGTCGTCAGGGCAAGCAGGAGAAAAAGCAACAGCCAGCCTCGGATCAAAACGCTGTGGAAAAATTGCTTCATAATTGTCGTCTCCGTTAATCCCGAACGGCTGTCCCGACGCCGGACCATGCCACGACTTAAAAAGTCGGATAACTTCCGGTCGCGTCGAGCATAGTACGCGATACCAGTTAATAGGCAACGTCGGCGCGGCATTTGATCGTCGCCTCTATCGCAATGCTGCTAGCGCGCGTCAAGGAAAGACTCCGACCCCTTTTCTGCCCTGCTGTAGTGATGCGTCCATGGCTCTGATCGTGATAATGTGCCTGTAATGCTCGCCAAGAAAAGATCCAGGGAGGTAGCCGATGAAGTCGCGTTCCACGTCCATGATCGTTGCCGCACTCGCCGCCGTGATCTCCGCTAGTCCCGCGCAGGCCGCTGGCCTGAAACAGGTTGCCGAAATATCGATTCCCGGTGATCCGATCACCGACATCGGCATTATGGCCATTGACCAATCTTCGGGGCTTGGCTATCTCGCCGACAAGACCAACAAATCCGTTGTCGTCTTCGATACCAAGACCGACAAATTCGTCTCGCGGATAGCGGGCTTTGTCGGACTGTTGAAGGATGGCAACGCCTCGGGACCGAATGGTGTTGTCGTCGTCGGCGCCGAAGTTTGGGTGAGCGACGGCGACAGCACGATCAAGGTGATCGATACCAAGACCGGCAAGATCACGGCGACGGTCGCCACCGGCGGAACCAAGCGCGCCAACGGGATGGCGTTGGGCGAAGATATCGGCGTCGTCATCGTCGCCAATTCGAACGACGCCCCACCATTCTTGAGCTTGATCTCGACTGCGCCCGATCACAAAATTCTGGCGAAGATCCCGATTCCGCAGTCCGGCGAGAACCTCGAGCGTTCCGCGTATCACGCGCCAAGCGGCATGTTCTACACAGCCGTCCCGGTATCACGCGCCGACACCACCAAGGGATTGTTGGCGCAGATCGACGGCAAAAACGGCAAGCTCGTGAAGCTGCACGAACTTGCCGGGTGTCATCCGCATAGTCTGTCGATCGTCTCGGACTCGACCATTTTCATGGGTTGCAGCAGCGCCCACGGCCCGTCTCCCAAGCCTGGCGGTGACATGGCGATTTTCGATATCGCGGCCGGCAAACTGGAAACCCATCTCGCGGGGTACGGCGGCAACGGCGGCTCGACAGTCAATCGCAAACTCGGCCAGTACTACCATTCCACCTCGGCTGGAACCCTGATGGTGGTCGACACCAAGACGAAAAATGGGTTGCAGCAGCTCCCGACGTCCAACGGCGCGCGCTCGCTCGCAGTGAGTCTCGCCAACAATCGCGTCTATGTGGCCACGACAGCAAAGCAGTTGGCCTGCCGCGGATGCATCGTGGTCTATGCGCCGGAGTGAGGACCGGGCCAATCCTTCATTTACTTCCTCTCCGAGCAGCCTCTTGACGCTCTGGCGTTGACGAACGTCGGCCTGTTGACAGCCCGCGTTGCAAGTTTTTTACTCAAATGGTTGACGCTGCGATCAGCGCTTGATCAATTCGAGCGCCGTCCCGAGCCGGCACCCTGTCTGTGCCGGCAAAGACGGCGCGGCGAAACGGAACACCTATCCATGTTGGACGAAATCCTCGTCGATCCCCGAACGATTTTCTTGCACATCACTCCTGCTCTGACAACACCGAGTCACTCACCGAAAGGAAGGCGGCAGATGGTTTCCGGCGCGTTCAAAATAATTATCGTTCTGCTCGCGCTTTTTTCTTCGGGCGACCACGCTATTGCGCAAGCGCAGCTTCTCTTCGATTTGAAACAGGTGGCCGATCGGCCGGCTTCGGAGGTGGAAAAGATTTTAGGAAAGCCGTCCAAGCTGGTCGACGACGTTTTCACAAGCAGTCGAGGCAATACCTATCCAACGATACGGGCCGCCTATATGAATGATGCCGTTGCAGTCACCTACATAGAGGGCGGCGCGCGCTCTCTGACGATATGGCTGCAAAAATTAGGCGCCAAATACCAGGACTACTCCTACCCGAAGGATGGCGGCGCATTTCTCGGCGATCTGGGCCTAGACCGCAATTCGACCGCTGATTTCTCGAATCAAGCCAATACCCGATGGAGCGACTTCCCGGGCATTTATGCAATTAGTATTTTCCCCACAGCCGAGAATAAAATTTCTCACGCGCACGTATT
>DASSGE010000634.1:0-2802 GCA_035693605.1 Binatia bacterium | reverse complement strand
ACCGCGTTGGGAGATAGCGGCCGGCCTTTGCGGTAAACAATAAAAGATTTACCGTTGATTACTTTTGCTCCGGCGATTCTCAGCGGTTTCAGCGAACCTGCTTCGAGCTCCGATTCGACCTGATCGCGATACAGTATTCCGATGCCCATCCCCTTCATCACGGCGATCTTTATCGCCTGGCCCGACTCACACTCCATCAGAATATTGAGCCTGAATCCTTGGCTCTCGATTTGCCTGAGGAATGCGGAAGGTCTACCTTGTCGTCCTTTTTTTATGATCAACGGTGTCTGAGCGACTTCAGTTAAGCTCAATTCGAATTTATTGGCTAACGGGTGTTTGGCGGAAGCAACCACAACGATGTCTTCTTCGCGACAAGGCAAGAGCCGGAGCAAGCGAGAATTTGACGGATTGGTGATGACGCCGATCTCGACCTGAGATTGGACTACCAACTGCTCAATTCCGCGGCTGCTTTTAGTGCGAAAGATGATTTGCGTATTGGGGTGGCTTTCTTTGAACCGCGCCAAAAGGGACGGAATAAGCGCCACTGAAGGCGTGTGGGAGCCCCCGACAGCGAGCGAGCCGCCATTCGGTGCCGGCGCCGCCTGCTTGAATCTTTGGCCAAGACGCTCGACACGCAGCAGGATTTCTCGGACATCGGCCTGGACGAACCGCCCTTCTGGCGTTAGCTCGATCTGTCTACCGACTTTTCGGTAGAGCCGAATGCCGCAGAAATCTTCCAGCGATTTCACCTGCTTGAAAACCGACGGCTCGCTAATGCACAGCGACTCCGCCGCTCTTGTGATGTTGAGATATTTTGACACCGCCAAGAATGCCCGGATCTGATTGAGCGTCATAGCTACACCGTTTGTCCCATATCGCTTGTTGTAATGAGCACCCCGAACGTGGGTACTCCGGCAGCGGCTATAAATCAATAGCCTCCAGGATATAGCAGGAGTTGATAAATGAATACTGGACAGAATCGTCGGGATTCAAGTATGAACGAAGCTCGTTTAAGCGCCCACTAGACAATATCGCACAGGAGGACTTCAATGAATCGACTTATCGTCAGGCCACTATCGGGATTGACATTCGCTTTGCTGGCGACAGTGGCGTTGGTCTCTGCCGCCGGGGCACAGCTGCAGCCGACCACGAATGTGGTTGTCACCGCGGATCTCAACAGTGGCGGTCAGACCAACGTCAACGCCGCGCGCTTGCGCCGGCCCACGACCGATGTTCTGGGCAAGGCGCATGTCGGCGTTTTTGTCATGCACCCGTCTTCCAGTTACCAGAATAACGGCGTGTGCAACGCCCTAGCCCAACGCGGGTTCACCACGCTTTGCGCCGATAGCGTCTTTACCGGACGAGATAACGATTACTACGGCTATGAGCAGCATGCGCCCGGGATCAGGGCGGGAATCAATTACTTGAGAAATCTCGCGGCGACCGCAACCCTGCCGGCACTATCCAAAGTGCTCATCTACGGCCACAGCATGGGGGCGCCGATGATGGCCTTTTATCAAAACGTCGCCGAAAATGGCGCGGCGATCGCCTGCCAGGGCCCGGAGAAAATTCTTCCTTGCGTCGATACCAACTTACAGAGCCTGCCGAAAGCCGACGGCGTAATGTTGTTCGACGCTCACCTGGGAGATGGATTGGCAACCTTTACTTATGTCGACCCGGCGCTCAGCAACAATATTTTCTCCTGCGAGCCACGCAAGCGCCAAAACGACATGTTCCTTGAAGCCAACGGCTACATTCGTAATCCCGGTCAACTAGACGACAACGGTGCGACATACTCGAAGCAGTTCAAGAAAACCTTTTTGGTGCATCAAGCCGTGCGCAACCAGGATCTAATCGAGGTCGCGCTCGATTTACTTGAGCAGAGGAGAATTCAAACCGGCAATCCGAATGACCTGGGTGACGCCATTCCATTTGTCGTCCCCGGGTCGGATGGCGCACGGCTTTTTCAGCCCGATACGACTTTGCTGAAGTACACCAAGAAGCCGCACATCCTTTTGGCTCGGGACGGAACTCGCCCTGTCAAGATGATCGAATCGGTTCGGCCACCCTCAGGAAACCTCGACGCTTTGGACTGTGATGCCTCCACGCGCGTGGTCAACGTCCATATTTGGCTGGCGTCAAGAGCGTTACGCAGCACTCCCGGGAAATACACGCAGACGCCGAACGATATCACGGGCATCAACTATGATTCATCGGCAACTAGCAGCGTCACCAATGTTAAAGGAATCGGCAAACATCCCAACGGTAATCAGGCAACGACTCCACTATTGATTATCGCCAACACCGGCCATTATTTTCTGAGGCCGGACGAGATCGTCCACGAATATGCTTTCAGTAAAGATAAGACCTTGGCGTTTTCGGAAGGTGCCGTTCATGGCGGTGGACCCTGTGCTCAATGCACGCGAATCATTTTGAATAATCCGGCCCTGCCGACCGCAACCGCCAACGCTTATTGGACCGATCCCCAGGGTAACGGCCCCGCCGAAAGGTCCTGGAATTTCATGGCCGAATGGCTGAGCGCGAGGTACTAGCGGCATTTTCCCCAAGCGAATTTTGTGAAAGGGATCCGGCAATCAGAAAAAGGAGAGTTCGATGAAAATTAAAAGGTTTTTGCCAAGCGCTCTGCTGCTGGTTTATCTAGCTTCCGCAGCGTCGCAGATCAATGCACAGACTCGTCCGGAATACATTCCGTTGGGCGGTGGCGTAAAGGGAGTCCTTTATCGGCCGGACGGCAACCCTACCCTCGCGTCGGCGTCATCATCATCCACCGCACGTCAAACT
>DASSGE010000633.1:0-6394 GCA_035693605.1 Binatia bacterium | reverse complement strand
GTAGAAAGACAACATTGCGTCGGTATTCTGGATCGGTATCGCGACATGATCGAAGCTTTTGATTGCCATACGCCCTCCCAAAAATTCTGGCAACTACGTCTTTACTTTTGCAGCTCCTGGGCGACACGCTGCACTTCATCGAGCACACGCAGCAGATTGCCGCCCCAGAGTTTTTCGATCTGCGCCTCGGTATAACCGCGACGAACCAGTTCGATGGTGACGTTCAATGTCTCGCCGGCGTCGTTCCAGCCGATAATGCCGCCGCCGCCGTCGAAGTCGGACGAAATGCCGACGTGGTCGATACCGATGACTTTGACGGCGTGGTCGATATGGTCGACGTAGTCTTTGAGACTCGCCGGTGCGTCGCCTGGGTATAGTGTGTCGATCTCGGCGAGTTGGTTGTGGTAGTCGCGTCGCTTGCCCGGCGGCAGTGATTTCAAGGCGAATTGGTGTCGTGCCCGCTGGCCCGGGCCGGTGAGTTCGGGAAGGTTGAACTCTCTTCGCACGCCGGCGAGCGCGGCTTTACGTTCCGGTGAGTCGGGCTTGCCGCATTTAATGAAGCTGTCGTACGCCACCACCTGGATGACGCCGCCGGATTGTTTGATCGCCAGCAGTTGTTCGTCGTCCATGTTGCGGCTGATATCGCACAGCGCGCGCATGGCGGAGTGCGAGGCAATAATCGGCGCCCGGGAAAGCGCGGCGGTCTGCAGCATGGCTGTTTTGGACGCATGGGAGACGTCGACCATGATGCCCCAACGGTTCAGCGCGGCGATCACGCGCTTGCCGAGCGGCGATACGCCCTGCCACTTCCAACCGTCGCGCTCGCCGGTGTGGGAGTCGGCAAGCTGATTGTGGCCGTTATGGGTGAGCGAGAGATAGCGAGCGCCGCGGTCGTAAAATTCACTGACCCGGGCGATGTCCTCGCCGATCGGATAACCGTTCTCGACGCCCATGAGCGCGGCTTTCTTGCCTTGCGCCTTGATCCTGCGGATATCGGCGGCGCTCAACGCCATTTCGATTTTATCCGCGGCGATCTCGCCGGTAAATTGCCGCACGGCGGCGAATTTATCCAGCGCGATTTTGTACGCGCGTTCGTAGGCGGGCGCTTTGAGGGCGTCCGGATTCTGCGCTTCGCGGGTCTGGCCGACGTAAATACTGAAGAACAGCGCGTCCAGCCCGCCGTCGATCATGTTGGGCAGATTGAACTGAGTCTCGAGCCGCTGGGTGTAATTGCGTGTGCCGGTCAAATTTTCCGGCTCGAAGTCGATATGAGTGTCGAGGGTGATGACTTTTTCGTGGATCGCCCGGGCGTGTTTAAGCAATTGGTCTTCGCCGGGCGGGTTTTGCGTGAAATACATCGAATGACATCCAAGGATGTAAGCAAAAGATAACGCTAACCAAAAATGCAAAGACTTCGTCTGCCGCATCCTGCGTCCTTCATTGTTATCAACCTATCACAGTTTGGGATCACAGTGCGACGCAGCATGAGTGCGGATAAATCTATTGAACTTTTGCCTATCCCTTGACAGGAAACGCATTATTCGCGCATTTGACCTGATGGATCGCAAATGGTGGATCGTTATCCTCGGTTGTCTCACTCATGCAACCAACACCGGATTCGCATATTTCGGCTTGAGCGCGTTTTTCCCGTCGTTGGAAAGAGAGTTTGGCTGGAGCCGCACGGCGATCTCCGGGGCGTTTTCTTTGGCGCGCGTTGAATCCGGTCTGTTCGGTCCCATTGAAGGTTATTTTGTCGACCGGGTTGGACCGCGGCGAATTATGTATATCGGCATCTGCATGTGTGTCGCCGGCTTCGTCGCGTTGAGCTTCGTCAATTCGCTGCCGATGCTCTACGTATCGATCGTGCTTGGCATCGTCCTCGGTTCAAGTCTCGGCTACCATATGCCGATCAGCCTGTTGATCGCGCGGTTGTTTCGCGAGCGGCGCAGTTTGGCTTTCGGTATTTTTCGGTCGGGCCCGGGTCTCTCCGGTGTGCTCGTGCCGTTCGTCGGTGCGATCATCGGGATTTGGGGTTGGCGCGTGGCGGCGATCGTCTCGGCATGTCTGCTGCTCCTGATTGGAGTGCCGGTGGCATACGGCATCAACCGCATCGCCCAGCGGGAATTGGACGACCAACGCGAAGCTGCGGATTCGCCGCACGGCCACCAAGCGAGTCACGGCGCTCAGGACCCGCAATTCACACTCAAGGAAGTCTTGCGCTTGCGCGCGTTTTGGCTGCTGTCGATCGCCATGGCGTTGCGCCACATGGTGACCGAAGGCGTGTCGGTGCATTTCGTCATCCTGCTGGTTGACCGCGGCTGGAGCATGGAGGCTGCCAGTACTTTGCTCGGTGTCTCGGCATTCATCGGCGTGCCGGCCCGTCTCGGCGCCGGTTGGCTCGGCGATCTGGTCGACAAGCGCAAGCTGATTATGTGTTTGCTTCTGGCGCTCAGCGGCTCGGTGGTCTTCATGGGCGTGTCCGGCCAGGCGGTGCTGTTCACCACTTGCATGATCATCTATTCGCTGGCTTACGGCGGGTTGGCATCGACCCAGGAGCCGATCCGCGCGGACTACTTCGGCACCAAAGCGTTCGCGACGATTCAGGGCGTGAGCCGGACGATCACGACCATCGGCACTTTCATGGGGCCGCTCATCGCCGGCTTCGTCCACGATAAGACCAAAAGTTACGCCGTGGCGTTTAGCATCTTCGCTTGCTCGGCGCTGTTGTCGACGGTGTGCATGTTCTTCGCGCGGCGACCGCAAATAAATAATTGAGAATTGATAATGTCGGATTCCTGAACTTGGATTTCATGATCATTATCCATTTTCAATTTTCCATTTGCTTGTAGTAGGATCGCCCAGCCTCGGGCGAGGAGGGTCTAATATGAAAGCTGCGGTGCTGCATGAACTGAACAAGCCGATGACCATCGAGGATTTTGAGATCCCGGGCATCGGTCCGGATGAAGTTTTAATCAAAGTCAAAGCGTGCGGGGTGTGCCACACCGATTTCAAAGTCATCGAAGGGCGGATACCCAGCAAGGTGCCGACGATTATCGGCCACGAGGTTTCGGGGACCATCGCCGAAGTCGGCGCGAGCCAGCGTGGCGCATTCACAGCCGGCGATGCCGTGATCGTTGGCACGCGCTATCGTTGTGGCCATTGCCAATACTGTATGGCCGGGCGGGAAAATTTGTGCCGGGCTCGGCCGGCGCCGGCCTCGCTGAGGCGCACCGACGGCCAGGAGATCTTTCGCTGGAACGTCGGCGGATTCTCGCAGTATCTCGCCTTGCCCGGTTACATGGTTTTCAAGCTTCCGGACGGTTTGTCGCTCGACGAAGCGAGCGTCGTCGGCTGTCGCATGACGACAGCGTACAACGCAGTGAAAAATTCGGCCGAGATCAAACCCGGCGATTCCGCTCTGGTCATCGGCTGCGGCGGCGTCGGTTTGAATACGATTCAATTCCTGCGCACCTTCGGCGCCTATCCGATCATCGCCGTCGATCTGTTCGACCATAAGCTCGACGCTGCGAGAAAATTTGGCGCGACCCACACAATCAACGGCGCAAGGGAAGATCCGGTCAAAGCGGTGCGCGACTTGACCGACGGCGGCGTGAATAAATCGTTCGAAGCGCTGGGGAACGTCAAAACCTCGGATCAGATCATCCAGGCGACGCGGCCGGGCGGCACGGCGACGATCATCGGCGGGCTCGGCAAAGTGCCGTTCACGATCAGCGACGGCAGCTTCACCATGCAAGAGATCAAAATCGCCGGCGTGGCACTGCGCCGCCCGACCGACGTGGTCGAAGTGCTCAACATGGTGCGCGATAAACGCGTTGAAGTCTCCGGCTTGGTTTCGCAGCGCTATGGCTACGACAAGATCAATGATGCCTTTCACGATCTCGAAGCGGGGAAAAATTTAATGGGTATAACCGTGTGGAACTAGCGCGCGCTGGCGCGCGCAGTTCAAGGTTCAAAGGTTCAAACGTTCAAGGGCTTCGGACGGTGGAGGGCGGCATTTTCAGGTGGGAGATTCTGGGTTGACGGCCCATCTCTCCAATACGCCAACTAATCTTCGCGGGAGCGATCATGGACTACAAAATCATCGATGCCGATGGCCATGTAATAGAAGACGACAGTTTGTTCGAGTACCTCGACCTCTCCTACCGCTTGCAGGATCATCAGATCAGTTGGGACCGGTTGTTTCCTTCGCTTGATTTCCACCATATCGGCGGCCATTCGACGCGTAACAAAAAGTCGTTCGGCGGCGGCAAACGGGTCGGGCCTAACGAGTGGCTTGAGTTTGTCGATATGGCCGACCTCGAATACGCGGTACTTTATCCGACCAAGGGGTTGCGCATCGGCAACATCAGCCATCCCGATTGGGCGTGCTTTGTCGCGCGCGCGTATAACGATTGGCTGCACGACCGTTACTTGAAAGCGAGTCCGCGCTTAAAAGGGATGGCGCTCTTGCCGCTGCAAGACGTCGATGAAGCGGTAGTCGAGCTGCGCCGGGCGATCACAAAACTCGGCTTCGTCGGCGCCATGTTGCCGTCGCGCGGTTTGCCTTTCGACTTAGGTCACAAAACATACTGGCCGGTTTACGCCGAGGCGGAGCGCTTGGGCTGTGCGTTGGGTGTGCACGGCGGCGCGCACCACAGCATGGGTCTCGATACTTTTGAGACCTTCGTGCCGATTCACGCGCTCGGCCATCCGCTGTCGCTGATTATCGCGTTTACCGGCATGGTCTACCACGGTGTGTTCAGCCAGTTTCCACGGCTGCGCATGGGCTTTCTCGAAGGCGGCGCGGGTTGGGTGACCTTCTGGATGGATCGGCTCGATCGATCGCATTCCTATCATATCGAGCTCAATTTGCGCGGCAAGTATCGAGGACCGACGGTCGAAGACGTGCCGAGCGATTATCTCAAGAAAGGGCAGGTTTATATCGGTTGTGAAGGCAATGAAGAAGGCTTGCCTTACCAAATCCAGCGCGCCGGCAACCAGCATTTTCTATTCGCCAGTGATTTTCCCCATGAGATCGGTCCCGACGACATTCTGCACGAGATCGAAGAAGTTGCCGAAGCGCCGATCTCGGACGCCGACAAACGCGCCGTGCTGAGAGACAACGCCCAACGGTTTTACGGGATATGAAAGCGAAGGGGTACCGCAATTGCTTTTCCTGAGTGATGCGAAGGAACTGGAGCGCGGGGCAAGCCTCACAACGTAACGATCGAATAATCTCCGCCAAAGGCGCCAAGGCGCAAGGCTCGAGAGGGAAAGTCATCAATCTGGCGATCCGACCCAGAACGTTTGAACCCTTGAACATTGAGCCGCGCCACAGCGCGCAGCTTACAGCTTGACAACAACCCCAATCACGATAGATAGATAGCGGCCACAAAGCTTTACTCGAGAGGGCTGATCATGCGGCAAAATCGCTTCCCGGTGATCGACGGTGACGGTCATATCACCGAGCGCAGTAAAGAAATTCTCGAATTTCTCGGCGGCAACTATCGCGGCACGTCGAAGGACGAAAGTTGGGCCGATACGTTCTCGCCATTTCCTTCCCTCGACGGTTGGGCGCGGCTCTCGGGTATGAGTTCGCCGGGGCTGCGCGACTATCCTGACTGCGATACCTGGATTTCATTCCTCGAGGAATGCGGTATTCAGACGACAGTGGTTTATCCGACTGCCGCACTGGCGTTTGGCTTGATCCAGGATCCGGCGTGGGCGGTCGATATCGCGCGCGCTTACAACTCTTGGCTACACGCGACCTACACGAGAAAAACCTCGCGCATTCTCGGCGCCGCGATCATCCCGATTCATGACGTGGCGGCGGCGGTTCAAGAGATGCGCCGGGTGAAAAACGATCTCGGCATGCCCGGCGCCATGTTTCCCTCGGTGACGCGCCTGCGCAAAGGGTACGGTCATGAGAGTTTTTTCCCGCTCTATGAAGAAGCCTGCAAGCTCGACCTGCCGATCGCCATCCATGGCGCGCCGAGCCGCGGACTCGGCTTCGATTTCTTCGATAGCTTTGCTGAAGTGCACGCTCTCGAACATCCGCTGCCGCTGATGATTCAGATGACCAATATGATTTTTCAAGGCGTGTTTGAATTGTTCCCGCGCTTGCGGGTCGCCTACCTTGAAGCGGGTGCCGGCTGGGTGCCGTTCATGATGGACCGGCTCGATGAAGACTTCGAGCGGCGCGGCAAGAAGTGGGCGCCGCGCTTAAAGAAGCGGCCGAGCGATTACATTACCGGCGGGCAGATTTATGTTTCTTTGGAGTCGGAGGAAAGAACCCTGCCCTATGTGCTCGAACTGTTCGGCGAGGATCATATTTTCTTTGCCTCGGATTATCCGCACGAGCGCCAGCGGGCGCAGTACCTGCATGACATACCCG
>DASSGE010000632.1:0-6369 GCA_035693605.1 Binatia bacterium | reverse complement strand
AACCGTTGCCATTCAATAGCGGCGCCATTGAGAAGCGTGCCTGCTCGTGCCTATAGTACGGTATGCCATTTGCTAAGCTCGGTTTGTCCGACAAAGTCATTGAAGGGGTTAAGGCCGCCGGTTACACCATACCTACACCGATCCAACTACGTGCGATCCCGTTAGCGCTCGATGGACGCGATATCATCGGTTCGGCGCAGACTGGCACAGGTAAAACTGCCGCGTTTGCGTTGCCGATCATTTCTCGTCTCGGCCAACATGGCAAAACGCGCGCCCTCATACTCGAGCCCACCCGTGAGTTGGCGGCGCAGGTTGAAACCGCTTTCCATGATTACTCCCGGTTTACCGATCTGCGAACGGTCGTGTTATTCGGCGGCACGGGCTACGGCAAGCAAGATCAGGCGTTGCGCCGCGGCACCGATATTGTCGTCGCCACGCCTGGCAGGTTGCTCGATCAGTTGCAGCGCCAGACGCTGCGCCTGAACGATATCGAATTTCTAGTGCTCGACGAGGCCGACCGCATGCTTGATATGGGCTTTATGCCCGATGTGCGCAAGATCGTCGATCGCGTGCCCAAGAACCGGCAGACGATGCTGTTCTCAGCGACGATCCCTCCTGAGATCGATGCGCTGGTGCGCTGGGCCATGAAAAATCCCGAAACCATTCAGATTGGCCAGCGCCGTTCGCCGGCTGAAACCATAACCCACGCGCTTTATCCGGTCGATGTCGGACAGAAACAGGAGCTTTTGGCGGAGCTGTTGGAACGCACCGAATACGATCAAGTGTTGATCTTCTGCCGCACCAAAAACGGCGCCGACCGCGTGGCGCGCCGGCTCACTGAGAAGGGCCATTCGGTCGCGGTGCTGCATTCCAATCGCACCCAACGCGAGCGCGAACAGGCGCTCAATGGATTTCGCAACGGCCGTTACGAAGTCATGGTCGCCACCGATATCGCCGCCCGCGGCATCGACGTCGAGCAGATCAGCCATGTGATTAACTATGACGTGCCGCATCACCCGGAGGATTATGTCCATCGCATCGGCCGCACCGGAAGGGCGCAAAGCGTCGGCGATGCTTTCACGCTGATGACCGCCGAAGATCTTCAGGAGGTCGCCGCCATCGAGCATTTCATCGGCCAGAAAATCCCCAGGCTAAAACTGGAAAATTTCAATTACGCATTTACCCGCCTGCTCGATCCCAATCCCAAGCCGACCTTCGGCGCACGCGCCGGTTCCAAACGTTCCTATGGCCCGGGCCGGGGACGCTGGTAGGTTAGACTCTTCCGATTATACGACTGGGGTTACCGAGTATTGTTAGTCGCTAGTGGTCATTTACTTCTAGTAGGATCGTCATGCCGGTGAAAACCGGCATCCATCTTCGTATTCGCTAGACTAGCAAGAACCTGGATTCCGGCCTGCGCCGGAATGACGAAGGAAGGATCGACGTCCAACCCAAGTGCCCAAGGAAATTTCGCTAAGGGTTTTCCGCTTCCAAGCGCTATTGCACGAACAGTTTCTTTATCTGCTCGGTCACTTCCGCCGGTTGCTTGATAATTTCTGCAGCGGTTTTCTGCAGCTGCTCGCCGCGCAAGGGCACGACTTCGATGGACAGCTTTTTCGCTTCGGCGAGTAATTCCGGGTCTTTCGAAGCTTTCTCGTAGCCGTCGCGCAAAATTTTGACGACGTCGGCAGGGGTCCCCGGCGGGGCGATCAGCGGGCGCGCCCACTCGCCGCCTTGAAGCATCGCTTCGGCAACGCGGCGCTTGTTCGCCGGGGTTTTGTATTCGTCCATCAATTCGTAAATCGTCGGCGCATCAGGAATGCGCGGCGAACGCTTGTGACCGCTCTGGGCGAGGAAGCGGACGAACTTGGTCTTGAGCCAGCCCAAAAATGGCTCGCGCCCATGGTAGGTTGCGATGGTCAGACCCATGCAGGCAACCTCGCCGCGCTCCATCGCCAAGGCGATCTCGCTGCTGCCGGGGTAGCCGGTGACGTGAGTGACTTTCATGCCGACGGTCTCATCCAAGATCTTCGATAAAACGTAATCCGAACTGCCGACCCCGGTGGAGCCGCATTTGGGCAGCTCCTTTGCCCGAATGATATCGGCGACGGTTTTGAACGGCGCGTCGGCGCGGGCAAACATGATCATGTCGTCGTTCTCCAAGGAGCCGATCCACTGAAATTTTGTCAGGTCGAACTTCGCTTCCTTCTGGCCGGAGAGCTGGGCGAGATAAAAATTGTTATGCGGCGCCAACAAAGTCAATCCATCGGGCTTGGCCACACCCCAGACATAATTCGCCGCGCTCACGGAACCCGCGCCGGGCATATTCTGTACGACGAAGTCGGGATTGCCGGGAATATACTTGCCCATGTAGCGGGAGATCAGCCGGGCGGCGCGATCGTAGCCGCCGCCGGTGCTGAGGCCGACAACGATGCGGATCTGTTTGCCTTTGAAATACGGTTCCTGAGCATGCAGCGAGGGCAGCGGCAAAATCGCCGCAGCTATAACGGCTAGGGCGGGCGAAATGGTTTTGTACAAAATTCTCATGTCTAACTCCTTCGAGCATTTCGGTGGCGCAGTAAATATAAATGCTGAAACGGCTAATGCAACCAGGTTTGAAGCCCTTTGCTTGACAGTCGATTCCCCGCCAGGTGATATTCTCGACAACGTCGACAGGCGTGTTTTGGCATGCTGAAGCGGCGCAACGTGGAATCGCTGAATGTATCTACCCAGTCACTTTGAAGAAACCCGCATCGACGTTTTACACGAATTGGTGCGTCAGTATCCGCTCGGCAGTTTGGTCACTTTGGGCGCAAAGGGGCTCAACGCAAACCATATTCCGTTCGAGCTCGATGCCGCGCCCGCGCCCTATGGCACGTTGCGTGGCCACGTGGCGCGCGCCAATCCGGTCTGGCGCGATTATGACCCAGCTTTCGAAGCGTTGGTGATCTTTCACGGGCCGCAGGTCTACATTTCACCGTCGTGGTACGAAACCAAGAAAGAGACGGGCGAGGTCGTGCCGACCTATAACTACGCCGTGGTCCACGCCTATGGCCGATTGCGGATCGTCGAGGACCGCGCCTGGTTGCGCGGCCTAGTCGCACGATTGACCGAACGATTCGAGGGCGGCCGTGCGGCGCCCTGGCAGGTGAGCGATGCGCCGCAGGATTTTATCAACAAACAGCTGGGCGCCATCGTCGGCATCGAGATTGAGGTCAGCAAAATGCTCGGCAAATGGAAGGCGAGCCAGAATCGTCCGGCGACGGATCGCGCCGGTGTCGCCGAGGCACTCGGTGCTGCGGCCGATGCCGATAGTTTGGCTATGGCGCAGATGATAAAGGAACGCTCGTCCCCGTAAGAGTCAAGCTGTTGGGAGGACTTTGCAGCGCTAACCGTGACGCGCTAAAGTCGTGACTACTCGAGTATCAAGACATCAATGCCCCCTCCGATATATTTGTTCCTTGGCGCGATCCTATTGCTGGTGACCGTGGGACGGGTAGTGTTTCGCAATGAGTCCACGGGTACGGACTGGGCGCTGGAAACCGCGTTCATCCGTCTCGAATTCCCGCCTGAACATCGAGCCGTTGCGCAGCAACTCGCCGCCGGCCTGGCCGAAGTCGTCGGGATGAAGATCAAACAATTAACGCCTGAACATAACCTGGCGCAGATCGCCGATTGGGCCGATGACCGTATCTACGCCAAGGATTTGATCACGCTGTTCCTCGTCGCCTTCGATGTCCGCTGCGACGCCGATACGACCTTTCGCACTTTGGTGCAAAAAGTTGCCGAGAAGAAAACGCTCGGCAGCAGTAATGCCGCCGCATGATCTCGGTTTTGGCGTTAATGTTACTCTTGCGCATGGTGAAATGCCTCGCCCTTCGAGAAACTTCAGGGCAGGCAGAGGCGAATAGAAGAGTTGGCGGGCCGGAATCCAAATTCGCTTTTGCTGCAAGGCCAAAAACAGACCGGGATTCCGGCCTCGGTCCGAATGACGAAAGGAAGTATCGTTTTCCAGTCGGCAGTTACCAACGATCAGTTTAATTTTAGGCTGGTAACCGACGGCTGGCTCCCGACAACTGATTGCCATGATTAAAGCGCTGATTTTCGACTTTGACGGCATCATTATCGACAGCGAAAGCCCTGAGCTTCTAGCGTGGCAGGAAGTGTTTGCGGCGCATGGGCGCGAGCTCGATTTGGAGGTCTGGGCCGATTTGGTCGGACGGCCGCGCAATCATTTCGACCTCTACAAATATTTCCAACAACAAATCGATCCCGCCGCCGACATCGCCGCGTTGCGCAAGGATCGGCGCGCACGCGTGATCGCGCTTACCGAACAACAACCGGTGTTGCCCGGTGTGCATGAGTATTTGCGCGGCGCGCGCGATCTCGGTTTGAAAATCGGCATGGCCTCGAGTTCGTCGGCGGAGCATGTGCACGGCCACTTGCGACGGCTCGAGCTGCTTCATTACTTCCACACGACCAAATGCTTCGAAGACACCGAGGCTCATAAACCCGAGCCCGAGCCATACCGGTCGGTGCTCGACGCGCTCGGCGTCTTGCCTCATGAAGCGGTGGCCTTCGAAGATTCGCCCAACGGTGTGACCGCGGCGCGGGCGGCGGGAATCTTCTGCGTCGCGGTACCGAACCCGGTGACCTGCCGTTTGGCTCTCGAACATGCCGACCATCGTTTGGCATCGCTCGCCGAAGATTCGCTCGAACAGATTCTCAAATTGGCCATGGCGAAGACTGGGTTGTGAACTATGCACTGTGCCCGGCGCGATTGCCGTATTGGCCGATCGGCTCGTCGTCGTCGTGATTGAAAAGGATGTGAAGGTTATCGGAAGGGGATTACGATGCGGAAACTTGTTCTCCTTGTTTTTGCTCTTACCGCGCTCGCGGTTGCCGGGCCGGTGGCGGCACAGCCCTTGGAAAAGCTGCGTTTGACCTACAGTGCCATCGGCGGCTCGCAAGCATCTTTCTGGGTACCCTACGAAGCGGGTATTTTCCGCAAGTACGGCCTCGATGTCGAACTGCTTTACGTCGCCGGCGGCGGCCGGGCCGCGCAGGTCGTGCAGTCGGGCGAAGTGCCCATCGGCGTGTTCACTGGCGGCGCCGTAATTAATTCCGCTCTCGCCGGCGGCGATCTGGCCGTCATCGCCAGCTCGATGAACGTCATGACTTTCGTTGTCATGGCGCGGCCGGAGATCCGCCGCGTCGAGGATCTCAAAGGCAAAAAGATCGGCGTATCGCGCTTCGGTTCAGCCACCGACTTCGGCCTGCGCTACGTCGAAGAGCAGTGGCCGGTCAAGCGCCAGCGCGATTTTGCCGTGCTGCAGATGGGCGGCGTCAGCGATGTTTACAATGCGCTGCGGGCAGGCGCGTTGGATGCCGCGGTGATCAATGCAGAGCTGGCGATCTTGGGCCGGCGCGAAGGTTTTCGCGAGCTCGCTGATATTTCCAAGATGGGCATTCAGTTCCCGACGTCATCGGTGATCACCACACGCAGTTATATCAAGCGAAATGAAAACACTCTGCGCAAATTCATCCGCGGCTTCGTCGAAGGCGTGCATTACGCCAAGACCCAGCGCGCGCCGACGATCAAGATCATGATGAAATACCTGCGCAGCAGCGACGCGTCGATGTTCAACGAGCTCTACGACATGTACATCCAACAAAATATCCCGCGCATTCCGCGGCCGTCGCCGGAATCGTTAAAGACAGTCATCGATCAAATGGCCGAGACCGATCCAAAGGTCGCGGCGTTAAAGCCCGAGCAATTTATCGACGGTCGGTTTTTCGCGGAGCTGGAGAAGGAAGGTTTTATTCAAAAGCTGTGGAAGTGAGAATTTGACGAAAGAGAGTTAGGAGTGCAACGTTCAATCTCAGCCGCCTACCCAGGCTGGCGACGCCGGCCGTAGTAGGTCGGCTGCAGCGAAGCGTTGTTGGACCGCAGTCAGAGCCACCGTCGAACGCGGGACATGTACTGCGCAAACTCGGAGCCGAACTTCGCGAGCAAGGCACGCTCCTCGGGCTTGATTTGGAACTGAGTCATGTACGCGATAAAGGCGGGCAAGAGCAAGGCTGCGCCGGCATTTGACAAGTACACGGCCCAGCCTACTAGCGCCAGAAGAAAGCCGAGGTACATCGGGTTGCGTGAGACGCGATAGACGCCGCTGGACACAACTGATGAGGACGCGCTTGGGGTGAGCGGGTTGATCGTGGTGCGCTTGCTACGAAAAGCGATCACTCCGGCGAACGCCAGTGCCCCGCCGAGCGCGACAAGCGCCAGCGCGATGGCGGAGCTGCCGGCCAGCGTGAATGAAAGCGTCGGTGCAGAGTTAGCCACGCCAAGCATGGCACCGGCAATGA
>DASSGE010000631.1:0-5194 GCA_035693605.1 Binatia bacterium | reverse complement strand
TGGAGCCGCGCCAGCATTTCACCCAACCGCCGCCGCGGTTTACCCAGGCTTCATTGATCAAGGAGCTCGACGAAAAGGGTATCGGCCGGCCATCGACGTACGCTGCGATCATTTCCAATATTCTCGATCGCGAGTACGTGGCGCAGAACGAGGGGCGCCAATTGGTACCGACCGATTTGGGTTTTTTGGTGAACGACCTGTTGGTTGAAAGTTTTCCCGATATTCTCAATGTCGAGTTCACCGCCAGCATGGAGGACGAACTCGACAAGATCGAGGACGGCAAGGAAAAGTGGACCAAAGCGATGAAGCGGTTTTATACCCCGTTCGCGCGCGATCTCAAGAAAGCCGAAAAAGAGATGCGCGATGTCAAGCGCCAGGAGGTACCCACCGACATTGCTTGCGAAAAGTGCGGTAAATTGATGGTGGTTAAATGGGGCCGTAACGGAGAATTTATCGCCTGCCCGAGCTACCCCGAGTGCAAGAACACCAAGAACTTCAAGCGCGACGACAAGGGCGAGATTGAGATCGCCGCTGAGGAAGAAGTCGACGAAGCTTGTGACAAGTGCGGCAAGCCGATGCTCCTGCGCTTCGGCAAGTTCGGAAAATTTCTCGGCTGCAGCGGCTATCCCGAATGCAAAAACATTCAGCCCCTGCAAAAGCCAGTCGATCTCGGCATCAAATGCCCCGAGTGTAAAGAGGGCAACATCAAAGAACGCAAATCGCGCTGGGGCAAGATGTTTTACGGCTGCGACAAGTATCCCGAATGTAAATTTGCCACGTGGGACAAGCCGATGCCGACGCCCTGTCCCGACTGCGATAGTCCGATCTTAGTCGAGAAAGTGCTTAAACGCACTGGCCGCACCCACCGCTGCTATAAGAAGGAGTGCGGCTATTCGATACAGGTGGCGGAACAATAACCCAGCGCGGGCTTCCTGACCCGATTACGTGCAGTGACCCAGCACTGCGGCCAGGATCGGCTGGTCCTGTTCGAGTTTCGTGACTTGTGGACGGACAGCGCCGATACGGCGTAGGTTTTTTTCCAAAGCGTAAAATACGTTTATGAATACTTCTGTGCGCATCATTGGCGGCGGGTTGGCCGGGTCGGAAGCTGCGTGGCAGTTGGCCCGCCGGGGTGTCCCGGTGGAGCTTTACGAAATGCGGCCTCAGCGCATGACCGAGGCTCATGCGACGGCGCATTTTGGCGAACTGGTGTGCAGCAATTCGCTGCGTTCCGATTCGCTGTCGGCGCCGGCGGGATTGCTCAAAGCCGAGATGCGTCAATTCGACTCGTTGGTCATTCGCGTCGCCGAAGCGAACCGCGTGCCGGCGGGTTCGGCCTTGGCGGTGGATCGCGATCGGTTCGCCGCTGGTTTGACGGCGGCGGTGGAAGCCTTGCCGCTGGTAAAAATCTTTCGCCAAGAGGTCAAGGTCATTCCAGATGACGGTGTGGTTATTGTTGCCACCGGTCCGCTGACTTCGTCCGATCTAACGGGTGACCTGACGGCAAAGTTGGGCGAGCGGCATTTATATTTCTACGATGCGATCTCGCCCATCGTCAGCGCCGAATCCATCGACATGGAAATCGCCTACCGGGCGTCGCGCTATGGCAAGGGGGGTGACGACTATCTCAATTTGCCAATGACGCAAGAAGAATATTACCGGTTCATCGACGCGCTGATGGCGGCCCAGCGCGTGCCGACCCATAGCTTTGAGCGGTTTGTGCCCTTCGAGGGGTGCATGCCCATAGAAGAGATGGCCGATCGCGGTAAAGACACGCTGGCTTTCGGACCGATGCGCGCCGTCGGTCTGACCGATCCGCGTACCGGCAAGCGGCCCTATGCGGTGGTGCAATTGCGCCAGGAGAATCGCGAGCGGACGCTCTATAATCTCGTCGGCTTTCAAACCAAGATGACCTACCCCGAGCAACGCCGCGTTTTCGCGCTGATACCCGGTCTGGCCAACGCCGAATTTGTCCGGCTCGGGAGCTTGCACCGCAATACTTTTATCAATGCACCGCAGCACCTGAAGCCGACGCTGCAGTGGCGCCAGCGGAAGTCGATGTTTTTTGCCGGCCAGATGACTGGGGTCGAGGGCTATATCGAATCGGCGGCGGTAGGCATGCTGGCCGGCATCAACGCGGCGCGTTTGCTCTCGGCTTTGCCGCCGCTCGTACCGCCGTCGACGACGGCATTGGGCGCGCTTTTGCGCTACATTAGCGATCCGGATCGGAAGCGTTTTCAACCAATGAATGTGAACTTCGGCCTGTTGCCGCCGCTGTCCGTTCGCCTGCGCGGCAAGGCGAAAAAAGAAATGCATTCTCAGCGTGCGCTGGCCGATCTGGCTGAGTGGTTGAACCAGACTGGTCTGACACGCGAAGTGGCGGAATTCCCCGCGCCGAATTATTCTGCAGCGGTAGCAGTCCCATGAGTCCGCGCCGAAGCGCCTTCATTGACGTCGGGACCAACACGCTTCTCTGTTTGATCGCAGACATTAGAGACACTGGCCGGTTTCGGGTTTTGGATGATCTGGCTGAGATCGCCCGTCTCGGTCAGGGCGTCGATCAAACCGGCGTCATTAGCGCCGCCGGTGAAGAGCGTGCCATTGCGATTCTGGCACGATATCGTGACCGCTGTAACGATCTCGGGGTCGAGGAGATTACCGCTGTTGGCACCAGCGCTTTGCGCGATGCCAGAAACAGCGATCAGGTCAGGGCGCGTATCCGGGATGCGCTGGGCATCGATATTCGAGTGATATCCGGAGCAGAAGAAGCTGGGTATTCGTTTCTAGCTGTGCAGCGTGGATTATCCAATTTGGACCATGAGTTGTTGGTCATCGATATCGGCGGCGGCAGCACTGAGTTTATTCTTGGCAATGAAAATGGCGTATCACGCGCGCTGAGCGTCGATGTAGGCTCGGTGCGCTTGACCGAACGTTATCTACATGGCGATCCGGTGCGTGCCGACGAAGTGAGCGCCATGGGCGCCGCGGTTGAGGCTCAATTGGCAGCGGTAAAAAGTGAAATTATCGCTCAAGCGAGTAGCCCGACATTGGTTGGTATCGCCGGAACTTTTACAACACTGGTCGCCATTGAGAAAAAACTCACGCGCTATTCGCCCAGTCAGGTCCATGGCAGCGTTCTAAATTTGCCCGAAGTGAAGGGTCATGTTGCCATGCTGCAGTCGCGCTCCGTCGCCGAGCGTAAACAGATCGCCGGCTTGGAGCCGAAGCGTGCCGACGTGATCTTTGCCGGCGCGTTTTTGATCGAAAAAATCATGGAACTGTTCGGCGCCAGACAGGTGGTAGTGAGTGATCAAGGCGTGCGCTATGGCCTGCTTCACGAAGCGGCAAAATCACTATAAATTTTGTTGACTTTTTGCTTGATTTGGCAAATATCTCCGACTGTTTCACGGCGTCGGGGGTAAAACTCGCGCGAAAATTTCCATACTTTTCACAGGGAGGGTGAAAGGCAATGACCAAAGCAGAGTTAATTCAAGCGGTCGCTGAGAGCGCCCATATTTCCAAGCTCACGGCGGGGGAGGCCGTCGATGCAACATTTAAAGGGATCGCCCAAGCGATCCGAAAAAATAAGCGTTTCCAGGTTCCTGGATTCGGAACATTCACCGTTCGTTCGCACAAGGCCCGCAAGGGCGTCAATCCCCGGACCGGGGATGTAATCAGCATCAAAGCCAGCCGTACAGTCGGCTTCAAAGCCGCTCCGGTGCTGAAAAAGGCTCTCTAGTTTTTCGCTGAACTATCAATAAAAGCCACCGCGGCAGGCCGGGTGGCTTTTTTATTTCTCGGGCATCAGACTCCGCAATCGGAGGTCTCTGGAAGCCGGCGGAAGTTGGACGAGCATTGATTGTTTTTAGCTCATAAGGCGACCACGCAAAGGAACTGACCGTGCGGTCAGCCGATGCTTGCTGATGGTCGCCGTGACACGTACAATGGCAAGAATTAGAAAGAATTCGTATGTCTATTAAAACTGAAAAAATCTGGATGGATGGCGAATTGGTGCGCTGGGAGGATGCCAAGATCCATGTGCTGTCCCACGGGTTGCACTACGGCACGGGTTATTTTGAAGGGATCCGTTGCTACGAACTGGCCGACGGCCGCTCGGCGGTCTTTCGTCTGCAGGAACATATGCAGCGGCTCGTCGACTCCGGGAAAATATTGGGTTTCCCGCTGCCCTACTCGGTCGAACAAATGTGCAGGGCAACCGTCGAAGTGATTCATGCGAATAAATTAAAAGCCTGTTATGTCCGGCCATTGGCGTTTCTCGGTCTTGGCGAACTGGGTGTTTACGCACCCAACAATCCAGTCAACGTGTGTATTGCGGTTTGGCCCTGGGGCGCGTACCTGGGCGACGATGGCATCAAGAATGGTATTCGCGCCAAGGTGTCGTCTTATACCCGGCACCACGTCAATGCGACCATGACCAAGAGCAAGACCTCGGCCAACTATGTCAATTCGGTGCTCGCCAAGGCGGAAGTGAAGAAGGCCGGCTACGACGAAGCGATCATGCTCGACACCGAAGGTTATGTCTCCGAAGCGAGCGGCGAAAATATTTTCATCGTGCGCGACGGCAGGATCAAAACCACGCCGTTGACGTCTATATTACCGGGAATCACCCGCGATTCGATTATCACCTTGGCGCGCGACAAGGGCTATCAGGTGAGCGAAGAACGCTTCACCCGCGACGAGTTGTACATCGCCGACGAGGCGTTTTTTACCGGTACGGCGGCCGAGTTGACCCCAATCCGGGAGGTCGACAATCGGCAGATCGGCGCGGGCCGGCGCGGCCCGGTAACCGAGGACATTCAGAGTACCTTCTTCGATGTCATCAAAGGTAAGGGCGGGGAAAGGTACGCCGGCTGGCTCTACCTACTATAGATTCCGCGGCACGTTATCTTGAATTTGACCTTGGCCTTAGTTTTAATTGATTGATGGAAAACGACTTTGGCCAACGATCCGACACTGCGAGTGACCATGCTGCCGCGCGATACCAACGCGCGCGGGACGATCTTCGGCGGGGTCATCCTGAGCCATATCGATTTGGCCGGGGGCATCGCCGCAGCGCGGAACGCGGCGCGGACCTTCGTCACCCGGGCGATGCGCGAGGTTGAGTTCATCGCGCCGGTGTACATCGGTGATGTCGTGAGCTTTTACACAACCGTGCTGCGCGAAGGCAGCACCT
>DASSGE010000630.1:0-3844 GCA_035693605.1 Binatia bacterium | reverse complement strand
GTTCGGGCGCATAGTCACCGCGCTTAGTCATCCCTTGACAATCGCCAGAGCGTTACTGCGCTCTGCGCATCGCGCTCGGCCTGTTGATGACGATGCGGCCTAAACCTACGTTCAACCGGACGCGCCGGTATCCGTCATCTGTGGCGAAGGCCTGCGCGGCGCGCCGGTTAACTTAATCGTTAACCCCGAAGTTGAATTGAACTCTCCACCCATCCCCGATCGCAGCGAGCCCTATTGCTTGTTTGGCGTTCGAGACCTGGTTGTAAAATTCCCAGACACGCCGCCACGTTATAGTTGCTGTTTTTATTATCGTCTTGCTGTCAAGTTGCATCGTAATGGTCGCCGCCGCATTGCAAGCCGCGCTGATCCGTGGAAGATTAGCGCGGAAAGAAATCCATGCCGGTCAAAATTCTCGACAACATTACGGTCATCGAATGCGCGACGTTTGTCACCGGGCCCTACGCGACGGCGCTCTTGGCCGATCTCGGCGCGCGGGTGATCAAGATCGAGTCGGCACCCGACGGTGATCCGTATCGTTACTTCGCACCGGATCCAGCGTTCAGTTTCAACTTCGCGCATCTCAATCGCAATAAAGAAAGTCTGGTGCTCGATTTAAAGGCGCCCAAAGGCAAGGAGATTTGTCTCGAGTTGCTCAAAAATGCCGATGTCTTCGTCGAGAATTTTCGTCCGGGCACGGCCGATCGATTGGGGATCGGCTACGAAACATTGAAAATCCTTAATCCGAAATTGATCTACTGTTCGATCTCGGCGTTCGGCCAGAGCGGGCCTTATGCCGATAAACCCGGCTTCGATACGTTAGGGCAGGCGATGAGTGGACTGCTGAGCTTGCTCAGCGATGCCAACGATCCCAAAGTCATGGGCATGGCAGTGTCGGATTATGTCACCGGATTATCAGCGGGCTACGGCATTCTCGCTGCGCTCTTGGGACGAGCAAATTCCGGTGGCGGTTGTCGTGTCGAAACCTCGCTCTTGCAAGCGACCTTATCCTTCATAGGCGAGACCGCGGCGGGTTACCTGCGCACCGGCAATGTGCCCAACCGCATGGCGCGAGTGAAAAATGCCCATGCCTTCGCGCTCACTTGTCAGGACGGCAAGCCGTTGGCAATTCACTGCTCTGTGCCCGAGAAGTTTTGGTTGGCGCTGTTGAAGGCCGCGGAGCGGATGGACATTGCCGGCGATGAACGTTTTAAAACGCGCGACGCACGGCGGCAGCATTACGAAGCGCTGGAACGGACGCTCGCGCCAACGTTTAAAACCAAGACGCGCGATCAATGGCTGAAAATTCTTGAAGCTCACGATGTGCCGGCGGTGCCGCTCTACGACATCGCCGAGGTCCTCGACGATCCGCAGGTAAAACATCTTGGTTTGATCGAGGAGGTCGAGCATCCCACTGCCGGCAAACTAAAATTCGTTGGCGGTCCGGTGCGTTTTGAAAATTTGACCATGACCAAAGCAGCGCCGCCGCCTCTGGTGGGCGCGAATAGCGAGAAAATCCTCCGTCAATTGGGTCTTGCTGACGCGGAGATCGATAACCTGGTAGCTCAAGGCGTCAGTCAAGTCGCGCGTTAGCTTAGCCATCTGCGCATAAACTTCGTTACCGACCCGATGAAGCGAATATTTGCCGTTTGTGCACTCATTGTCTCTTTGTCTGTCCTGCCAATCATGGCGCGGTCTCAGACCCAGTCGTTGCCCAGCACGACACAGGAGATCTTCAAGCAGTTTTCCGAGCATGTGGTGAAGATCGAAGTGGTCGAGACCGGCTCGGCGGCGAAGGCGTCAACGGGCACCGGTTTTTATGTCGACGGCATAGGTCGGATCGTCACTAACTACCATGTTATTTCCAAGTTGGTGCATTCGCCGGAACGCTATCGCATCGATGTTATCGATGTCACCGGCGGCACCACCGTGGCGACGGTACTCGGCGTCGATGTGGTCTATGACCTGGCGGTCTTGCGCACTACGCGCCAGCCCAAGGGGTACTTTATTTTTGAATCGAAGCCGGTGGCGCAAGGCACACGCCTCTATTCTCTGGGTCATCCCCATGATCTTGGCTTGAGTATCGTCGAGGGCACGCATAACGGTCTGCTCAAACACACGCTTTATCCGAAAGTGCATTTCACCGGTTCGCTCAATCCTGGCATGAGCGGCGGGCCGACGCTGACGCAAGCCGGCAACGTCGTCGGTATCAACGTTGCCACCGAGGGCAATCAGATCAGCTTCCTGGTGCCCGCGGAGCGCGCCCTCGCGTTGCTGGAGCGCACTGCCAAGGGAGCGATCCCGCCGGCAGCGAGTTTTCTCGCCGACGTCGGGCGGCAAATTCACGATAATCAAGCGCGCTATCTTGCCGGTATGTTCGATGCGAAAACGCCGCGGGTGGTGCTTGCGCCTTACAATCTGCCGACCCGGCCGACGGAATTTTTCCGCTGCTGGGCGGATGCCGTGCGCCGCAAGGAATTGCCCTACGTCTCGATCACGCATGACTGTTCGACGGATGATTATATTTTTGTTTCGAGCGAACAGTCCTCGGGCATCGTGCGCTTTTTTCATCAATTGTTGTCTACCAGCGAGCTCAATCCGGCGCGTTTTTTCTCGCTCTATTCCCTGCAGTTTCAAGGTGGCAATGCGGCTATGTTCGGTAATGAAGAGGAAGTCACCCCGTTCCGCTGTCAGACGCGCAACGTGGCAACGGCGAATGGCAAACTCAAAGCGGTGCTGTGCGCTCGCCAGTACATTAAGCTGCCGGCGCTCTACGACGCGGTGTTCCGCGCTGCCACGCTTGGCTCACGCAACACCGGGCTGGTATCGACGCTTTCTCTTTCCGGCGTTAGTTTCGACAATGTCCAAGCGCTCAGCCGCCGTTACATGGAGAACATCAAGTGGCAACGCTAGGCTATATCGAGATTCTCGACAGTAAGGGTGTTGTCGTCGAGCGCACGGCGGTCGATAGTTTTCCGATAACCATTGGCCGCGCTTACAGCAATCAGGTGATTCTCTCGGATCCCTATGTCTGCCCGCTTCATCTCAAGATCGCTCAAGACGAACAAGGTCGTGTCGTCGCCAATGATCTGGAAAGCGTCAACGGCTGCTATCCGGTTGACGGTAAAGAGCCTTTGACTCAGTGGGAGCTTCAATCCGGCAGCCAATTTCGTATCGGTCGTACGGTGCTGCGCTACGTCGGCGTCGATCATCCGCTGGCGCCGACGCTGGTCGATCGCGGGGCAAAACTTTCGCTGTTGGCATCGCCTTATGCCGCGGTGACTTCGGTTATCGTCTTGGTGCTGCTGCTTTGTTTGGACGGCTATCTAAGCAGTATTGAGCGCGTGACCGTGGCGAAAATCATCGGCGAGCCATGGGTCACTTTATCTATGCTGGCAACCTGGGCGGGCATGTGGGCGCTGGCCAGCCGGCTCGTCGTCAGTCATTACAATTTTCCCCAGCATGTGACGATCGCCTGCATGGCGTTGTTGACCATCAGCGCGCTCGGTGTGGTCGCCGAGTGGTCCGAGTTTTTCTTGCCGCGGATTCCCATCCTTTGGATCGCGGGTTTGTTCGGTTATGGCATGGTGCTGGCAGGATTGGTGTACGGTCACCTTGGTGCCGCCTCGGCATTGCGACGGCGTTCCCGTGTCTCGGCAGCTGCGGCGATTAGTCTCATCGTGGTTGGCACGAGCGCGATCAGCGATTTCGCGGCGCGCAGCAACTTCTCGACCATAATGGAATACAGCGGCGTCTTGAAACCGATCGATGCGGCTTGGGTGCCTGTCAGCTCGGTCGACGATTTCATCGGCAGTTCGGAGAAACTGAAAAAGGATCTGGATAAGTT
>DASSGE010000629.1:0-7678 GCA_035693605.1 Binatia bacterium | reverse complement strand
TGCTTCAGCCCATGGCCGGTGAGGTTGCAGACAACCACGTCATCGCCGCCAATGATTTCGCTAGCGCGCAGCTTTTTAGCAGCGGCTATAGAGATCGCCCCTGCCGGCTCGGCGAAGATTCCTGTGAGGCGCGCGATCAGCGCTTGTGCTTCGAGGATCTCGCCGTCGTTCAATGCCACCGCTGTTCCCTGCGACTCGCGCAAAGCTGCCAAGGCACGGTTGCCCAAGGCGGAGGGATTGCCGACTTGAATGCTCTCGGCAACCGTCTCGCGCGCCTCGACAGCTTCGATTGACGCGCTGCCTTTTTGCAGCGCCGCCACAAACGGCGCCGCTTTCTCGCTCTGCGCCGCCACCAGCTTGGGCGCGCGCGCGATCCAGCCGAGCTTGCGAAAATCCTGGAAACCCTGCCACATACAGAGAATCCCGGTGCCGCCGGCGGTTGGATGAATTACCCAATCAGCCAGCGTGCCATCCAGCTGATCGACCAGCTCATAAGCATAACTCTTCTTGCCGACACGGTAGGGATTGGACGATAGGCAATCGTACCAGCCAAACTCCGCGACCGCTTTTTTATAGAGATCTGCGACTTCATAATCGAAACGGCCGTCGACGACGATGACAGTCGCGCCGTAGGCATGGGCCTGGATAATTTTTGACTCGGCCGTGCCCCTGGGCACCATGACGACGCTCCGCATGCCCGCAGCGGCCGCGTAGGCGGCCACCGAAGCGGCGGCATTGCCGGTTGAGATCACGCTGGCGGTGGCAAAGCCAAGTTCCTGGCCGACCGATATGCCGACGCTGTTGCTGCGATCTTTAAGTGAGCCGGTGGGCAGTACCGTGTCGTTTTTCAAGTATAGGTTGGCGATATCAATCTTCACGCCCAGCCGCGGCGCCGGCAACAACGGCGTATTGCCCTCACCCAAGGAAACGACGGAGGCGCGCTTTTCGACCGGAAAGAAATCGAACCAGCGCCAAATCGACCGATCACGGCTCGAACGCATCGCCGTTAAATCCGTCGCGGTGAGATGATCGAGCGAAATCCGTACTTCAAGCACACAGGCGCACGCCGGACACCTAAACGTTGTCTTCGATGTCGTAACAGCGCGACATCTTGGGCAACGTAACTCGATCAACTTGCCCATTTCGCGCGCCTTCCATCGAACGTGACCCCCGGCCGATCCGAGCCCATTATTCCATCCCTCCAATATGCGATCACTCGATTCCCCCTCCCGACCCGGTTCGCCGTTCGACTTCGTCGAGGGATTTTTCCAACTCACCTTCGAGATCGCCGACGTCGAATCCGACGGCGCGGGCGCCATCCAAAATCGCGATGCCGACCATAATGAGATTCAAGCACTCGCGCGGGGGCGCGTCTTCCGGATGATCGAACAGATAATGGTCGACACGCTGCTTAAGCATGATCAAGTCGCGCAGACACACCACCGACGGCAGATTATCCACTGGACCGGAGTTAATAGTCGATGGCGCGAAAGCGACTCCGCCTGGTTCAACCAATGCGATTTGCGTGCCGTCGTCGAAGAGCAGAACCAAATAAGGTTCTTGGGTTTCAGGATGAACTTTCTCTTCGTAACCTGCCAGCGCCGACCAATCGAGCTTCAACCGTTTGCCCGAAGCGACATCGAAGAGAATCGCATCGCTATCGTCGTAGAGGACCGCTTGTCGGTGGCTATCGGCCCAAAGACGCACCTTTTGCCTTGCTTCGTCCATGGCTTGCGTTCCTTTTCATGGCATCACAGTTGGTCAAAATTTCATGGTAGCGGATCGCAACCGACAAATGAACCGCAGCGTTTCGTCGTCCGCCGGCGCCTCGGCAATGCGACCGGCGCTGATTGCTATTATCGAGCCCCATAGTATGCTCGCCGTCAAATCTGACGTAATCACTGATCCTCGAACATGCTCCCGTCCGGCCGACCATTTTCGATCGAATTCGATTACCGGACGATGTGCCGGTTACTCTGCTGTTATTGGGTGTTTCTCATCTACGCCTCGTTTATTCCATTCCATTTCAATCTCGATCCAAATTTTGTTCGATGGCGAATCGATATTTTTTTCTCCCAGTCGCTCTTTCGCGGTATTCAGCGATGGTCCGGTACCGACGTCGTCACCAACATTCTCGTCTACATTCCGCTCGGGTCACTGATGGCCGCCGGCTGGTACGCAAAGTATGGATCGAACCGTTCGCCAACTCTACCCTTGATTACCGGCATGGTCGGGCTGTTTACCGGCTTCGCGATTGAGCTTGGACAAACTCTCAGTCCCTATCGCAGTCCCTCTATGCTCGACGCATTTTGCAATGGTCTTGGTACCTCCATTGGTGCGGCACTGAGCTACCGATTCTTGACCGCACTCCAAGGAGCCCTCGGTTCGCGCGTCGCGGAATTGCTTCGCACGCAAGCGATTCTACTCTTGATTGCCTTTGTGTTGCTGGCGCCGATCCTGGATGCCCTTTACCCGTTCGATAGCAGACTCACGATTGGCTTTTTTGCCGATGATCTCGCCATCGGCAGATTGATCCTGTTCCATAAGGGCTTGCCAAGTCTGGACATGTTCGTCGAAAAATTTTTCAGTTTCGCCGCGCTCGGCTATTTAGTCGCGGCTTATAGGACGGGCAGAAATCTACCGACCGGCGCGCCGAAGGTTTTGGCGTTAACCGCGGTAATCGCCATTGCCATCGAAGCCGCTAAGCTGATGATCGCCGCCCGCATGTTTAACCTCGACAACCTCCTCTTCGCGCTGTTGGGCTCTGCCCTAGGAATCGCCCTGGAGCGTCGGGTGCCGTACGGAAAATTATCTATGCGCCGAAACTTGGTTGCGCTGACTGTCGTCGCCGTCGCCATTCTGGGATATTTCCAGTTGGAGCCCTTCGACTGGATCTCGCGCGGCGAACTGCGTTGGAAGCTTCGACAATTAGAATGGTTTCCATTCGCCGCCTATTATTGGTCCGATCCGCGCGCAGTGCTGTTCGACCTGCTCAAGAAATTATATTTATCGATACCCATCGGTCTGTTGCTCTGTGGTCTCATGACGCCAAAGGTTCGCGGCTCACAGTTACAGGCAGTCGCGCTGACTGCCCTTCTCGCCGTCATTCTTGAAGCCAGCCAGATCGTCATTCGCTCGCGCACCCCTGCGGTGACCGATGTGTTAGTCATCGCGATCGGCGGCTGGATCGGCTGCCTTGCCAGTCAAATGTACCATTCGACTAAAGCACTGAACGATCCGGCGGGATGATCGGCCCGGCTCACCGATGGCGCCTTGTGTTTTCCCGGCCGCGGCCTCAGATTCGCACCGGGGCGAATAGCGCCGCGTCCGCGGCATGATTTCACTTGACAGATGGCGCCGCTGTCCGCTATTACCCGATCCCAATTGGGAATTGAATGTCGGTAGCGACCAGGCGTCTAAACAATAAAAACGGCGGACCAACCGCCTTAAACAGGAGGAAAAGATGAAGAAACTTTCTCTCGCGGTAGCGTTGTGGTTTGCGGCGGCGGGATTAGCGGCTCATGCAACGGCAGCCGAAAAGGCGACGGACGAAAAAAAGGCGCCGGCAGCGACCAAAAGCGCGGCGGACACCAAACCCGCAACCAAGGAGTCGACAGATACCAAAGCCAAAGCTGGCGGGTTAATGGTAAACATCAATAAGGCCAGCAAAGATGAACTCAAAAACCTCAAAGGCATCGGCGATACGCGCGCCCAAGACATTATCGATTACCGCAAGAAGAATGGCGATTTCAAAAGCGTCGACGAACTTGAAAAGGTCAAGGGCATCGGCCCCGGCACGATGAAGCAAATTCGCGCCAATGTCACTGTGACCGGTGATACGGTCATCCCGAAGAAGGCGGAGCCGGCCAAGGATACAAAGGCGGCCGACACTAAACCGCCCGTCAAAGACGAGAAGAAAATGAAATAGACGCACTCACCACAGGACAACAACCCCGCTCGCGGCAACGCGGCGGGGTTGTTTTTTTTTGTCCCGGTGGAACAATTTCTTCTGCGTTGAACGCGGCAATTTCGCAGGAGGTTATCATGCGCTTGGATAATGAGCAGGAAAGCCAAAACATCGAAGACCGACGCGGCTCGCGTGTTACCAAGGGGTTAGCGGGCGGAGGTATTGGCAGTCTCGCAATCCTGCTCATTGCTATGTTCTTTGGCATCGATCCCAGTGCCATACTTCAGGGCGGCGGCGGTACCGAATCCCGTGTGCCGGAGCAAGCGCGGCCAGACCAGCAGGCGGGAGTTCCCGACGAAGGGCGAGAGTTCGTCTCGCGGGTTCTCGGCAGTAATGAGCGAGTTTGGGGTGAAATATTCCAGAAGGCTGGGCGCGAATATCGCGAGCCAAAACTCGTGCTCTTTACCGACCAGGTTAGATCGGCGTGCGGCTTTGCAGCGGCGGCGTCCGGTCCGTTTTACTGCGGCAACGATGAGAAAGTTTATATCGACTTGGCATTCTACCGTGAGCTGCGCCAACGCTTCAAAGCACCCGGCGACTTCGCTCAGGCGTATGTTATTGCCCATGAGGTTGGTCATCATGTGCAAAACTTGCTCGGCATCATGGGTAAAGTTCAGGCGCGCCAACAGCGCGCCAGTGAGCGGGACGCCAACGCTCTCTCAGTGCGCTTGGAGTTGCAAGCCGACTGCCTTGCCGGCGTTTGGGCCAGCGTCGCCAACCGCGACCGCAAGATCCTCGAGCCCGGCGATGTCGAAGAAGGGCTTAATGCCGCCGCTATGATCGGCGATGACACAATGCAAAAACGTTCCCAAGGGTACGTCGTGCCCGAAGGCTTCACCCACGGCAGCTCCCAACAGCGAGTGCGCTGGTTCCGCAGCGGATTGGAATCCGGCGATTTGAAACAGTGTGACACGTTCAGCGATCGTGGCGTATTATAACTACGGTCGTGACACCTTTTCTGCTATGCAAGCGACACTCTGACTGAAGTCGCATTCACCGCGACTCATGTTTTCGCTATATCGAAGCCGATATCTCGGCATTTCCGCGAGTCAAATCACGCCTTGTGATTTCCGAAACAGATCGATTATATTGGCCGCCATGAAAAAGACTCTGGCTGCCATCGATAAAACTTCGCATAGCATTTGTCACGCCTTAGTGCTTGGTATCGTCGCTTTTCTAATACTGTTAGCGCCCTCTGGAGCTTCGAGCCAAACGGCCAGCCTCGACAAAGTGCTCATCGCCGTGCCCTCGCCAGCGCTGAGCATGTTGCCGGTCTACTTCGCCCAGGACCGCGGCTTATTCAAGCGCGAAGGCATCGAGCCGGTGCTGGTGATGATGGCGGGGCGGCTGCAGGCGATCGCACTGGGGGCCGGCGAAATCGATTACGCCGCCTCCGTGGAAACTATCATGCGCAGCGCCGTCCAGGGCATGCCGTTCAAAATCATCGTCTACACCAATGCCAAGATGTCGGTCGTGCTGGTCACCGCGCCGGAGATCAAAATGGTGGCCGATTTGCGCGGCAAGTCAATTGGGGTCACCTCCCTGGGCGGCGGACTAGAATACGGCCTGCGGGAAATTCTGATTCAAAAAGGCAGTCTCAATCCCGACCGCGATGTCAGAACTGTGTCGCTGGGCATGCCCGAACAGATGCTTGGCCTCAGCTCCGGATCGCTCCAAGGCGCGATGCTCGTCCCGCCTTACGACGGCATCATGGCGCGCAAAGGTTTTCGCAAACTCGTTTCGGCGGTGGATCTGCTCGAATATCCCCAGGGCGGCTTGGCGACGACCGACAAGAAAATCAAAGAGAAACCGGCCCAAGCCAGAAGAGTCGCTCGGGCGATGATCCAGGCCTTGACGGCGATCCGCGACGAGCGTGAGAAAACCATCGGTTACATCGCCAGCCGCTGGAAGATCGACCGCGATCTCGCAACCGAGAGCTACGATGTCATGGTGAAGTCGTTCAGCCGCGACGGCAACGCCAGCGCCAAGTCGGTGCAAAATATCATCGACTCGACTAAAGCGCGCCTGCAGATCGACAAAGCGGTTACCGTAGCCGATGTCATCGCCCTGCCGCTTCTCGGTGAAGTACAAAAGGAACTCGGGATCAAATAGCCCGCGGTAAACCAAAGGGCTGAGGCGGCGGCAATCCGGTCGCTTCGCACCAAACGCTGGCGTCGTAAAAACGCTCCACCGGTTCGTGCGGCGGATCGTAAAAGCCCATTTCGATGCGCAACTGAATCACGCGGTTCAAGTCCTCCGGAACAATCGCCGCGTTCGGCGTCACCTGAGCCAGTTTGACCTCGGCCTGGGCGCGCGAGATTTTCGAATAGCCCTGCACGAGGCGCAACGCTTCTTCGCGGTTTTTCGGCTCAAGTGCCCAATCCACCCCGGCAACGAACGCGCGGATAAACCGCACCATCTGGTCGCGATGCGCCGCTACCCAGGCGCAACGAGCCCAACAAGCGGTCGTAGCGTAGTTGTGAATATAGTCGGCACCGGACGCCAGCAGATGATAGCCCTCGCTCAAGGCTTGCTCATCGTACGGCGGCGCCAACATGCAGGCTGCGACTTCGCCTTGACGCAGCGCTTCGAAGCGAAACGGCGAGGTGCCGATGATCTTCACAGCGTACTCCGACTCATTCACCCCATGGGCGCGCAAGATTTTGCGCCGATGCAAATCGTAATTGGAATCTCCAGGGTCGCCGGCCAAGGTTTTCCCGCGCAATTCCACTGGCGAGTGAATCTCTCTGGCGCCGATCAGTTTCACCTCAAGACCGCGCTCAGCCATCAAGTACAAAAGAAAATCATGACCGTCCCGGGTCACCCGCGCGACCATCGTGTCGGGGCTAGTCAAACTAATATCCCATCGCCCCTCAAGCATCCCCTTGTTGTGCTCCGGCGCCAACGTAGCGATCGTGAAGTCGATCGTCAGGCCTTCGCGAGCGAAGAGTCCCATTTCCTGAGCAACAACAAAAGGCGGCAGCGGGTAGTAACCTATGACTCGGAGTGTGTCCATAAAATCGCTCAACGCTCCATACCATCCCAAAGCAGTTCGGCCGGATGCTTCGCTTGGCGGCCGGCCAAATGTTCGATCTGTTGCCGGCAGGAGATCCCCGGCGCGACCACTTCCACGTCGGCTGATGCAGCGTTGACTGCAGGCGCCAAACGGCGATTGCCGATTTTGACCGACAGGTCGTAATGTTCTTTTTCAAAGCCGAACGATCCGGCCATGCCGCAGCAACCGGAGTCGACTTCGCTGACCTCGTAACCGGCGACTTTGAGCATGGCGATTGTCGGCGCCGTCCCGACTATCGCTTTTTGGTGGCAGTGTCCATGCAGCAGGACCTTGCGGCCCTGGCCGATGGCTTTGAGCTTTAAACGGCCGGCGCCGATCTCGCGCATGACGAATTCCTCGAACAGGAAACTGTTCTTCGCGACAATCTTTGCGGCTTCGGTTCGGACAAACTCTGGATACTCGTCACGCAGCGTCAGCAAACAGGATGGTTCAAGACCAACGACGGCCGTGCCCTTCTCCGCATAAGGCACTAGCCTATCGATGTTCCATGCTGAGTTTTCTTTGGCTTGGCTCAACATGCCCTTGGAGATCATCGGCCGGCCGCAGCATTTTTTATCGACGAGCAGAACCCGGTAGCCGGATTTCTCCAGAAAGCGCGTGGCGGCGATGGCGACGTTGGGCGTGTTGTAATTATT
>DASSGE010000628.1:0-4573 GCA_035693605.1 Binatia bacterium | reverse complement strand
AGGTCCGGGCGTTGAAGTAGTCGCTGAATTCGGTCAAATCCCTGGCGTAGATGGTCGAGGTGTGGTCACTGGCTTTGACCTCGCGCTCGATGAAGCCGCTCAACCGATCGCGGGCGTAGCGCGAGAAATTGGATTTGCCCTGTTCGCCGTCGTTGATAATGTCGAGGCCGCAGGCGATTTGTTTTTTGACGATATCGGCGACGGCGCCGGTAACGCGTTTGCTAAATGTCTGCTCGTCTACGGGAGTTCCCGCAGTGCGGGCGTTGTGCAGCTCTTTTAAGTCGGGCGGCAGCGGCAAGGCGCCGGCGTGGGTGGTCAAAATTCTGTCGGTACTGTATTTCATTTACAATCCTACTTTCTTAAAAAAGATTGGAACTTCTGGGACGTTTGGAACGATGGGAACAGAAGTGGGGTTCCAAAGGTTCCAGTCGTTCCAAGTCGTTTCGGCTATCAAACTAATTATTTAGTTGTTTCCCCGACCTTCTGCGCAAAGCTGAAATCGAACACCCGTTCCGGCGGAGGAGGCTGGGCGAGTTTCGTGCGCTGGGCAGCGGTAACGATCATCTCGCGCTGTAATTTTTCATCGACGGTGCCCGAGGTCGATAAGTAACCTACTGCGGCCTCGTAGACGCGCTCGGCGTACTTATCGCGGTCCTTGCCCATATCGAGAAAAGGCCCGCGAATGAACTCAATACCGTATTTTTTATCGTTGCGGAACAGCCGCAGTGCCTTCTGCGTCGCGCGAATAACTTTAGTTACCAGTTCCGGTTTGTCGTTGATCACTGCCTTGGTCGTTGTCAGGCCGCCCTGAACCGCGCGATAGACATCAGCGCCGGCGGCGATCTTGCGAAACCCCTCGTCGACGGCGATAAAATTCTGCGGAATTTGCAGCATGGTGGCGTCGATGGTGCCGGCTCTCAACGCCACCCAGGTAACGTCGCTGGTGCCCAGTGGCAACATGGTGACTTGATCCAAGGGAATTTTGTTAGCGATCAAAATCTGCCGCGCGATGATCTCGGTCAGCGATCCCGGCGCGGAGATGCCGATTTTTTTGCCGCGCAGCTGCATCACAGCGGTAATGTTCGGCAGTGAAATCATGTCGAAGGACGGTTTTTCCGACAGAGCGAAGACGACCCGGACATCGGCGCCGTTCACCGCGGCACTGATCGCGGTGCCGGTTGCGGTGCCGAAATCGACGCCGCCTGCGAGCATCGCCTGAACCGTTTGGATCGCCTTCATGAAAATAAACTCCGGCTCTAGGCCTTCTTCGCGGAAGAAGCCGCGATCGCGGGCGATGATGAAGGGCATGTCGAGCGTGCTGCGCGAGACATAGGCAATGCGGAAGGTGGTGAGCTTGGCGGATTTTTCCGCAGACCAAAGAGGTCGAGGACAAATAATGAGTAAAGCCACTAACGTGTTCAGAGACCATGATCGGTTCATGGCTAAACCCTCCCTGGTTCTGCGAGGCGGCGAACGCTAGACTCTCAGCCCGGACACTAAACTGGCTCAAGCATAGGTATCGTATATGCCGTCGAACTTGTTGACCTTAAAGCGCACCATGTTCTTGGCCGCGGCGCGGACCACTTCTTTGTCGCGATCGGTGATCGCGAATTTAGCGACCGTGTCGGCCGCCATCGCGGTGTGTTCCATATCGACTTTGCCATGGACCGCGAAAAATGTTCGTGCCCGAGTGTCGAGGCCATAGTGCTTTCCTAACGCCTCATCGAACTCTTCTGAATAGCGTTGCACCATGGTTTCGTTGACCAAGGCTCCGACCCGGGTCTCCGCCGGCGCGCCGACGAGCATGCCGCGGACAATCGCTCCTGTATGGGCAACACATTCGAAAATCATGATGCCATTGTCGAAGTCGGCATCGGTGAGGCCAATGGCTAAACCGAAGCGGCGCATGAGACCCGGATGAGATTGCTCCTCGGTGAACAGCTCAACGAACTGCTCGTACATCGCCTGGTTGTTGGCATTGCGCACCATCGAAAAGGCCAGTCCTTTATTGATCACGTGGTTCGACAAGTAGTGCTGCACGGCAAAACCTTGCAGCCGTTTCTTCGACAGCTGTCCCGCACGCAGTTCGGTGAAGAAGCGCGTGTTCATCAACTGCTCGACGCCGGGATGAATGATTTCCTTAAGGACGGATTCGACAAATGGGTTGGACATAAACGTACCTCTTATTGAAAGTCTTCTAGCCGAACAGTGGCAGAGGAAAGGATCGGCTGTCAAGTTACCTACAATCGGCATGGTGGTTTCGTTAAATAGAGATCTCTCACCCCGTTCGAGATGACAAAGCGACTATGCATCGGTCATTTCGAGCGAAGCCAGAAATCTTTCTCGGGCGGAAAACGTCTCACCGCCTCAACTGAACCGTTACCAGGATCGGATTGACAGCGAACTATGAGGTGACTAAACGTGATCAAGCTATCTGGACGCGAATATGGCGATTGCGCGATTGACTGATGTGGAAATCTATTACGAAGTGCACGGCAGCGGCGAACCCGTGTTGCTGGCGCCGGCCTCCTGGTGGCCGTCCGATACTTGGAACGTCGGCGTCGTGCCGTTTTTATCGAAGCGATTCAAAACCATCGTTTTCGATTGCCGCGGCACCGGTCGCAGCAGCCAGCCGAGCGATGGTTACACGGTGTCTCAGTTTGCCCAGGATTGCCTCGGGTTGTTGGGACATCTCGGCATATCGCGCTGCCACGCCGTGGGTTTTGCGCTCGGCGGGCAGGTGATGCAAGCGCTGGCGATCGAAAGGCCGGATATTGTGGTTACGCTGACCATCGCCGCATCCGGAGCGGGGACCAAAACTCTCGCCGGCGGGCGGCGAAGTCTGTCGCCGGATACGGAACGGGAGATTCAAACCATCGGCTTCGAACGCTACATTCGCAACTATATAGAGAACGACACCATGGCGTTCAATCCGCAATTCTACCGCGAGCGTGGCGATGTCGTCGCTGCCTTGGCCGACGCCGTATGGTCAGGGCAGAGCACTGTGGAAACGTTTCGTCGCCATGAGGATGCGCGTCTCACTTGGGACACACTAGAGAAAGCCGCCGAAATTAAAGTGCCGGCGCTAATACTCTGCGGCGCCGACGACGATGTCGCTCGGCGCGGCAGCACGCCCGTGGGCACGGCCCAACGCCTCGCCGAACTGACAGTAGGGAGCGAGTTGTTTTTAATCCCCAATACCAAGCATATGACGTTCTGGGACGGCAGCGGGGGGCTGATTGCGTTGGAAGAGTTCTTGGTGCGTCATTCGATCGAAAAATCGAGATAACATTTCGTTTGAGATCGAAGTCGATCTCGGGCTACAAACGTTCTGCGAAGAACGGAGCAGGACTGGTCGCCATTCTGGATAATCGCTCCAAGGCGGAGACGGAGCCTCAACTGACTGCAACCTATCACGAGGTAAAAAATGCCGACGGCGGATTTAGGTGATGTGATGATTTACTACGAAAGCCAGGGCTCTGGTGACCCGGTGTTGCTTTGTCCGCCGTCCTGGTGGCCCTGCGACACCTGGAACGTCGGCGTGGTGCCGTTTCTCGCCAAGAATTTTCGCACGGTCATTTTCGACTGCCGTGGCACAGGTTATTCGAGTAAGCCGGATCATGGCTATACCATTGAACAATTCGCCAAGGATTGTGCCGGGCTGTTGGAGCAGTTAAAAATATCGCGCTGCCACGCCGCTGGGTTCGCACTTGGCGGCCAGATCGCCCAGGCTTTGGCCATCCAGCGGCCAGACTTGGTTGCGACTTTGACCATTGCCGCCGCCGGCGCGGGGGCGAAGGCGACCGACGGCGGGCCGCGGGTGGTGCGCAACACCGATGACGAAGAGATTCGCGAGCATGGCTTTGAGCAGTTCATCCGCGGACATATCGAGAATACCCATATGGCGTTCCAGTCGAGATTCTTCGACGAACATCACGATGTGGTAAAAGCGTTATCCGACGCGTTGTGGAAGCGCCAAACCAGTCCGGAGCAGCACCGCTATCATTTCGAGGCCCGGCGCACTTGGGATACCTTGGGAAATGCGTCAAAGGTTAAGGTGCCGACTCTGATCCTGTGCGGCGCCGGCGACGATGTGAACCGCGGCGGCAGCACGCCGGTGGGTACGGCGCGCAAGTTAGCCGAACTGGTTCCCGGTTGCGAGCTTGCGTTAGTGCCCAATGTCAAGCATATGACGTTCTGGGATGGCGACGGGGCGCTGCACGCGCTACAAGAATTTTTGTTACGCTATCCGATCGGTGGCAGTTAGGACGAGAAAAATTTGAACGATAAATACTTGAATTTTGAGCCAGCGCGATTCAGGAGATTCAATATGAAGCAGACTCCTTATTGGAACGGTTGTTTTGCTATTGCGGTGCTGTTGTTGTTGGCCGGCGCTGCCGGAGCGCAGCAGGACAAAGCCGCGATCGATAAGCTTTACAACGCGGCGAAGAAAGAAGGCAGGGTGGTGATCTGGGGACCCACCGACGGGATCGTTTATGAAAAAATGCAGGAATTACTCGACAAACAGTATCCGGGTATCAAAATCGAGTCCTTCGAGAGTATTCCCGAACCG
>DASSGE010000627.1:0-7149 GCA_035693605.1 Binatia bacterium | reverse complement strand
GTCTTCGTTGGCGAACATGAATCTCACGGCGTCAAGGTGGGCTTTGACGATGCGCTTGACCACCGCGGGGCTCTGGCGAATATACGCTCGTGTCGTCGTCAAACTCGCCAATGGGAACAGCAGCTCGTTGGAGTAATCCAGCACCTGGTTGAATCCCAGGGACATGGCTCTGAGGCTGGTCGGCGCTTGCAGCAGGATCGACTCGATGACTCCGGCCTGGAGCGCGGCCAACCGGCCCGAGTCGGGAACCAACATTTGAACGATGCGCACGTCCTTGTCGGGCACGAGCCCGTGTTTTTCCAGAACGATGCGCGAGGCGAAATCCGGCCCGCCGCCGAATTGGCCGATGCCGATCCGCTTGCCGCGGAGCTGTTTGATGTCGGTGATTTCTTTGGTCGAGAACAGCGCGTAATCGGTCTTGCTGCCGAAATAAGCCACGTAGGTCAGGTCGCCGCCGGCGGCGTTTGCCTGCAGCAGCGCCGCCATGCTCGACAGTCCCATCTGCAGCTCGCCGGCAAACATCGCCTGGCTAATCACCCGGCCGCCGACGATGAATAGAACCTGCGCGTCGATATCGTGCTTCTTGAAAAATCCAGCTTCTTTGGCGACCCACAGCGGCGCTTGCAGTCCGCTGAGCGCGCTGTAAGCGAAATTGGCCTTGTCCGCCGCGGCGCAGGGTCGAGAACTTGCGCCGAGCAGGACCACCAGAAGCAAACTCAAAAAGATGCGTGTCATATTCCTCGCAAGGTGAAATTTTTCGGTGATTCTAGAGTTAACTAGCGCCGCAAATTTTAAGCCTTGCGGAGCGATTCGGAGCCAGATTCGCGGCTAGGTCTTGCAATCACGCATAGTCTTAACGCAAGACCCCAGTGACCATCGATCAGATTACTCAACAAGGCTTGCCCCGTCACAGCATTTCGTGCACTTTAAGTCCCTGTATCAACCACGATCAATTCGGTCTTAGTCTTTCGCGCCAGTACTTCGGATTTCTTCTTGAGTGAGCGACGGCAACGATTAGAATCCCACCGCCTCGGATTTGATAGATTACACTGTACGGGAAACGATTTGTTCGGCACCGCCGGGTTCGTTTTGAGAGCTTGGTCCAGGCTTCAGGATGACTTAGTATTCGGTTTATTGTGTTCAGGACTTCCGCAGCGAATTCGTCTCCCAGATATTCGCGCTGATGGTTATAGAAACTTACTGCCTCGTCGAACTCAATCTGGGCCGGCTCAAGAAAGCCGTATAACTTCATCCCTTTCTCTTCGCTCTCAAATTACGAAACACCCGTTTTCCGGGGATGACTTTGATTTCGCCCTTTTCGTAAGCGTCGATCCTATCCTCGACCTCAGCAGCCCACAATTTGTTAACTTCTCTCTGCCTCGGTTGATTCAGGCTTTCGAGCAATTTATCGGCAAGCTTTGCGCGAGACCGTGGCGGTAACGACAACGCCTCTGTAACGACCTTTGCTGTGTTGCGAATCATCTATGAACCTCCATCCGCATAGTGATCGGAAGTCTAGCTTAAGACGCTCATCGCAAGCAAACCACGAAAGAATCCTGCGCCGGGTCGCGATCTCGATCGGAACATCAACTTAATATTTTGAGGTGAATTACGAACCACAGCACGAATCAAAAAGTCAGTGTCGAAATGGATCATCGCCTGCGAGCGGATCGTGAGGATGATGTGCGACGCTCGGCGCGCGCCTTGCTCAACCATGCCCGTGCTTTGACGCGGGTCAATTTCAACAATGCTTGCAAACTGTCCAAGGCCTTGAGAGCGCATCTTTGCTTCTTACGATCAGTCAGCGATGCCAACTTGATCACCTCGATTCACCCTCACAGGGTAACAGCAAGTTAGAACTGATTAACATCGGCTTTAAGCCGAGGGGTTCTAAATTTGTCGACTGGAAGTCGCGGAGTCGTCATTCCGGCGTAGGCCGGAATCCAGGTTTCGTTTGGCCTTGCAGTGCGCGCGAAGATGGAGCCGGCCTGCGCCCAACCCTCTCTTTGCCTCAAGGCGAAGGATTTCAACCATACCCGAGAGCGACATCGCAAATGCCGAACCCCTAAGCCTTGAGCAAAGGCGATCTGAGAATACCCATCAGCGTCCCGACATCCCCAACCTTCTCAAACTCTCGCACCAAGCCAGCACTGCGCTCTACATTGTCCTGGCTTAACTGACCGCGTGCGCAGTCCCGGTATTTCCCTAGTAGCTCGTCGTCGGTCAGCGGCAGCGAGGCATCGCCGCGCGGGATGTCCACTCTTGCGCTTAGGCTCCGCCCATCGTTGGTCTGGATCGTCACCGGATTACCGACGAACTCGGTGTCCGGGCCGACGTCCGCGAGACCCGGCCAGATCGGCACGTCGGGGAAGGACAGCTGAACCTTCTTTCTCGCTGCGACAATATTGCGATCGTTGAGCTTGTCCTCTGTGAAAGTCTCCAGTGTCACCGCGCGGTCGACCACGGCGGCGGCGATACAGTGCGGCATGCTGAACTTGGCTTGGTACGGTGTCGCCGGTTCGGAGAAGGCAAGCACGCGCAGCGCACGCTCAGAGGTGCCGACATCGACGGCAGCGATGTCCTTGTCGCTCAGATGATGCTCGTTGAGCAGCTTGAACACACCATCGAGCGCCCGGTGCGTGTGATAGCAGCTCGGATACATTTTCAGACTGATGCCGGGAGATTCAATATAAAACGGCTTGCCCAGACCGTCCGCCATGTGCTCGGCATCGTAGTGGCCCGGGCCCACCAGCGTGTCGTAGAAAACATTCTTGCCTTCGATGATGTTGGAGTTGGAGGTGATTCCCGCTTGAGCCATGAGCGCGGCGATCACGCCGTTGCGACAGGCGTTGCCCGCCGCCATCGCGCCGGCCATGCTGCCGTGATTGGCCGACAAACCGCAGGCGGAGTTTCCCGCTATGCCCAATGCCATGCGAGTTTTCGCGACATCCAACTTGAGCAGCTTGGCGCAGGCAGCAGCCGAGCCGATGGAACCGTACCAGGTTTGATGATTCAAGCGGGCTTGCATGAGCTTGAAGTCGGCATGGAGCGCCAACTTGCCTTCGACTTCCAACCCCACGACGTACGCAGTAAGCAGATCCTGACCTGAGGCGCCGAGATGCTCGCCCAGGCTCAACACGGCGGGCAACACCAGGACACTTGGATGGCCGATCTTGACGCCGCAGTCATCGTAATCCAGGGCGTGGGCGATGGAACCGTTGGCCAGAGCAGCGTCGGCAACGGCAACTTTGACACCCGCGCCAAACACGGACGCCTGCGGCGCTCCGCCAAGCTTGCTTACGTAGCCCGTAACCGTTTGGCTGACCGGCTCTGAAATGCCAGCCAGCGCCGCGCCGACACAGTCCAGCGCCGAGCGTTTGGCTTTCTCCACGACCTCGCGCGGTAGATTTTTGTAATCGGTGTCGACTATGAATTGAGCAATTTTTTCAGTGGCGCCCATATTTCCTAACTTTCATGACAATCGTTCAAGCCGTTCAACCGCTGACGCTTCGTTCAAGACCTCGTTGCCGGGGCGGGAGAAATTTGGAAGTCTGAACGCTGCGCCTTCGCGAGAATCTTCCGAATGCGGAAACCTTAAACCTTGAACTGTGGAACCTTTAAACTGCGTGCTTAACGTCCGATTGCTACCGCCCCACATAGTCGCCGCGCGAAGCTAACTACGCATGCCTTCCGCAAACTTAGAGTTATTTGAATCTTCGATGGGTCGGCTTTCGATGTATAACGTGTCAGGGCTAATATCTTGCTCATGCGGCCATTGCACGGTTCCGTATGCGATACTCACTTGTTTAAAATAGCTGATGTCTTTAAGTTCACTGAACACTCCAGAATCGAGGTACGGCCTGGCGTCAAATCTTCTCAGGCTATTGTCGTTAAACTTTAGATCGAGAGAGAAATCTTCGTTCGCTTTCACGGCGACAACCTTCTTCATTTTGTCTCCCTATTTCAGCGGCTCGATGCGAAAAATTGGCTGGCCGGTGACTGACAGATGCCAATCCCTCATTAATTCGTCTTGGTGAATTTCGATCCAAGCTTGTACCAGTTTGAGTTTAGCAGTTCTGAAATCCCCTTCCAAAATCCCTCCATCGGGTATCGAGATAACCGCCTCATCACCACTGCATTCTACATGGACATGAGGCTGCCGGTGTTTCTTATTGTCAAAGTAGTACATTAGAACGACAATACCGTAAAAAATCGAAACGACGGGCATTGGAGATCATCCCATCCCGCCACGTGCCCAATCCGTAAGAATGAGCGCGCAGTGAATCGCGCGTATACAATCCTGATTGATTTTTGCGGCCTTTGCGTTCTTTTCTTCCCTTCCTACGCCGCCGCCTGCAGCGCTGTGTTGTTGCCGCCGCCGAGCACCGTTCCCGGCAAGGCACCGGTGTGATTTTCCTTTTCCACCAGCACCTGGCCGTTGACGATGGTCATCTCGATGCCGACGGCTTTCTGAACGTAGCGCTTCTCGTTGCCCGGCAAGTCTTGCACCATCTCGGCATCGCACTCGCGCACTGTCGCAGGATCGAAGATGCAAACATCCGCCGCCATGCCGCGGCGCAATAAGCCGCGATCCGGCAGGCCGAAAATCGACGCGACCATGAAGGTCAGTTTGCGCACGGCTTCTTCCACCGTCATGATTTTCTTCTCGCGCACCCAGTAGCCCAACAGCCGGGTCGCATAGCCGAAGCCCGCGTCGTAAATCAGATGCGCGCCGGCGTCCGACTGGCCGACCAGAACGTAAGGACTCTTGATGATTTCCGCCACCGCCTTCTCGTCGCCGTTGGTGCTCGAGGTTTGGAACTCGGTATCGAGCCCTTCTTCGAGTGACAAATCGAGGAAGGCGTCGATAACGTCCTGGTTGCGAATCTTGGCGATCTCGGCGACGCTCTTTTTCTCGAGATGTTTGTTCTCCGGCTTGACAGCGTTGATTAGGTAAACCAAATCCCAGCGGCGCGAGAAGCGCGACGATTTCTTCTCTTCCACCGCTTCGTAGCGCATCTTCTTGCGCGTCTCGGGATCTTGGATCGCGGCGATGCGCGCTTCCAGCGGCAGGAACAGTATCGCCTTCCAGGTCGGCAAATCGTCGAACACTTGCGCGTTCTTCATGGTCAGCCGATTGTTGAACAGGCGCGCATTGCACAAAGGATACGACTGCACGCCGCGGTCGATGGTCTGGCCGGCCAAGTCCAAGAGCTCGCGCCATTCGTTGGGCTTGTCCCACCGGTGCGTAATGCTCTGCCAGATCACCGGCCGGCCGGAGCGGCTGGAGATTTCCTCGAACAGCTTGACGCTATCGGGCATTGACACCGATACGCCGAGCGAGCCGCGCGAGATTTGCACGACGCCTTGATTGATCTCGCCCATGGCGCAGGCCATCTCGATGATCTCTTCATCAGTCGAGAAGCGGCTCTGGATCGGCGTGCCGTCGGCATACATGTGCACGGGATTCTGATTGGTCGAAAAGCCCGCCGCGCCGGCGCGTATGCTGGCCTTCAACACTTCTTTCATCTGATGGATTTCCGCCGGCGTCGCGGCGCGTTCGAGGGAAGCTTCGCCCATGACGTACTGGCGCAGCGCACAGTGGCCCACCAGCGACGCGACATTGACGCCGAGATTGCCGCGCATAGTGTCGAGATACTGGCCGAAGGTCGTGAAGCCCCACGGCACGCCGGCCTTCAATGCCGGAAAGGTGATCGCCTCGACGCGCTCGAAACTGCGCAAAATCGTGTCGCGATCCGGCTCCTTGCACGGCGCCAACGACAGACCGCAGTTGCCGGGGATGACCGTGGTCACGCCGTGATAACACGACGAAGTCGCCAGCGGATCCCATAACAGCTGCGCATCGAGATGGGTGTGAAAGTCAATAAAGCCAGGCGACACCGCCAGCCCGTCGGCATTCACCACTCGTTTGGCGCTGCCGTTGATTCGCCCGGTTTCGACGATCTTGCCATCCTGCACTGCCACGTCGCCAAGATAAGACGGCAGTCCGCTGCCATCGTAAATCCGTCCGCCTTTGATCAAAATATCGTAAGCCATGAATGAGCCTCCTTAGGGTTGCCGGCAATTTTTTTGAGCTTACCGAGACTATGGCGCCACTGTCAACCAACGACACAGGCGGCAGGGGGAGCCGATCATGCCAAGCGAATCCAGCTTGTCTCAACCACGCCAACGCGTTGCAGCGTAAAACTATTTTTACTAATCTAACGGCACCATGAAGCTCATTATCACCACGCTAGTATTTATCTCGCTTTGCGCTACCAGCGCGTGGAGCCAAACGACCAGAACCGCCGCAGAACTCGGCGCCTATGCCGGCGCGGACCGTGAAAAAATCTTGTTCGATGGCGCCAAGCGCGAAGGTAAAGTGGTCTGGTACACCACTTTGGCCACCGACCAGAACAAGCAGATCGCCGCCGCTTTCGAGAAAAAATATCCCGGCGTCAGCGTCGATACCTTTCGCACCGGCTCGAGCGCGCTGGCGCAGCGGCTGCTGACCGAAGCCAAGGCGCGCCGCCACATCGCCGATGCCGTCGAAACCACGCCGCCGGGGCTCATGACCTTTCGCGACGGCCAACTGCTCCTCCCCTACACGTCGCCGCATCTCGCGGCATTTCCCGAGGACGCCAAGGAGCGTGCTAACAAGTCGCTGGTCTACTGGACCACGGTGCGAGAATCCTATGTCGGCCTGTCCTACAACAAGCGCCACGTCGCCGCCGCCGACGTGCCGAAAAATTTCGACGGCCTCATGCGTCCGGCGTTAAAAGACAACATGGGCATCGCCGGCGAAGACACTGGCGCGCGCATCATCGGCGCCATGGTCAAGGTCAAAGGCGAAGCCTGGGTGCGCAAACTGCGCGAGCAAAACATGCGTATCCACATGATGGCCGGCAGCGCGCTGACTCAACTGGTCGCCGCCGGTGAAATTTACGCCTCGCCGAGCCAGTTCTACAGCGCGACCAATGTCGCCGCCAAACGCGGCGCGCCCGTGGGCTGGGTGCCGATGGATCTGGTGGTTGCCAGCGCCGGCGGCGCCGCCGTGTCGGTCAATGCGCCGCATCCCCACGCCGCGCTGTTGTTCATCGATTTTCTCATGGGACCCGACGGTCAGAAACTCTACGAAGATCTGTTCTT
>DASSGE010000626.1:0-7883 GCA_035693605.1 Binatia bacterium | reverse complement strand
AGGTGCACCTTTGCTGGCGATGACATGTTTGTGATTTTCCGCTGTGCGCCAAACATGCGACATGGCGAGCAACTCCGGCGCCAGCGAGTATTCATGAGCCAGCGTCCAATTGTTAGCCTCCGTGCCGCCATCGAGATAGCGATCGCCGAGATCCTTGAAGGCTTTTTCCATCGGATCGAAAGGATCAGACTCGCTGGCGAGGACAGCGAAGCGCACTAGCGGGTGAAACTTTTGCGGCAAATTTGTTTCCTTGGCGTCGCCGAATTCATAAAACTGGTCACCGGCCCAAAGCCTGTCAGCGCGCATGCGATTGAGCGTCAGAGTGCCGGTCTTGTCGACGCAGAGCACGGTGGCGGCACCGAGGCTCTCAATGGCCGGCATGCGCCGGGTCAGCACGTTTTTTTGCGACATGCGCCAGGCGCCGAGGGCCAGGAAGACGGTTAAGACGACGGGTATCTCTTCGGGCAAGAGCGACATCGCCAGCGCGATACCGACCAGCAAACCGTTGATCCAATTGCCGCGGGTAAGGCCGTAAAGGACCACGGCGAGTACGCAGAGTGACAAGCCGACCGCGGCGATGGTTTGAATCATGCGCGCGGATTTTTTCTGCAGGAAGGTTTCGTCGGTTTCGACCGACTGCAAGGCTTTGCCGATTTTGCCGAATTCAGTACGAAGTCCAGTCGCGGTGACGCGCGCCATGCCACGGCCTTGCACCAGCATGGTGCCTGAATAGACAAACGGCAGATCGTCGCCGCCCGGCCGGGTCATGGCTTGGACGCCGTCCCACGCGGATTTGCGCACGGGCACGGACTCGCCGGTAAGCAGTGACTCGTCGACCATCAAGTCATTACAGGAAAGCATGGTCGCGTCGGCGGGAACTCGATCGCCTTCACTGAGGATCAAGATGTCGCCGCGCACCACTTCGCGCCCGGCGATGCGTAGCTCTGCGCCGTCGCGGATCACCAAGGCGCGCGGGCTGGAAAGATCGCGCAGAGCCTCCAGGGCACGTTCGGTTTTGCGCTCTTGAAAAATCGTAATCGTCAGAATGACAAAGACGGAAGCGAATAAGACCGCAGCCTCGCGAACGTCGCCGAGCGCCAGGTAAATCGCCGCGCTGGCGATCAGCAACAGGAACATCGGCTCGCTGGCAACGCTGAGCGCAATGGTGAGCGTGTTTCTCTGGGTCGCCGAGGGAATCTCGTTGTATCCGTCCTGGCTGAGCCTTAGGCGCGCCTCGGCTGAAGCGAGGCCGGCGCGGTTGCTGATCGAAACCTTAGTCACCACTTGATATCGAACCTTCGACACTTACGCCGGCAGAGTTTTTCTGTTCGCCGCTGCGCGCGTGCCGGAGTTTGCGCGTGGCCAGTGCCGTTAAGCGATGGATGAGTTTGGGCGGCTTCATGTCAACTCCAAAGCGCCGAACCAGCCGCGCCGTACAAGCCACTTGGCAAACTCCAGTACTGGCAGGATCGTTATTGCTCCACTCAAGACAATCGCCCAATCTATTATCGGCAAGCCGAAGGTGCCGAAGGGTTGTTGAAGAAGCGGCGCGTAAATGACGGCCATCAGTAGCGCGATTTCCCATGCTATCGCCCGATTCAACCACTTATTGGCGAACGGCTGCGTGAGCACCGAATGGCGCTCGGAGCGAAAACAATACGCTTTGAGAAACTCGATGAGCACCAATGACACAAAGGTCATGGTCATCGCCTCGGTGACATCGGACCGTGCAGATAGCGCCCAGCTGAATAGCCCGATGTTGATGAGCGCTGACCACAGACCGCCGACGACCATCAAGGTGACCACGGGCCGGGTGAAGATACCGGTTCGTGAGTCGCGCGGCGGCCGCTGCATCAGATCCCTTTCAGGCGGATCGACGGCGAGGGCCAATGCCGGCAGTCCATCGGTGGCCAAGTTGACGTAAAGGATTTGCACGGCGCTGAGCGGCAGCGGCAGTCCGAAGACGGCGGCGCCAATCATCAGGCCGATCTCGCCGATGTTGGAAGAGATCAGAAACATCAAATACTTTTTGATATTTTCAAAGACGCCGCGCCCCTCTTCGACGGCGGCAACGATGGAAGCAAAGTTGTCGTCGAGTAGTGTCATCGCCGCGGCCTCTTTACTGACATCGGTGCCGGTGATTCCCATGGCGATGCCGATGTCGGCTTTTTTCAGCGCCGGCGCGTCGTTGACACCATCACCGGTCATTGCGACGATATGGCGGTTACCCTGCAAGGCAGTAACGACGCGAAGTTTGTCGGCCGGCGAAACCCGCGCGAAAACTTCGATGTCCTCCACTTGCGCGGTCAATTCAGCATCGCTGAGCGCCGCCAGCTGCACGCCGGTGATTGCACGGCCGTGTTTCAGGACGCCAAGTTCGCGGGCGATGGCTTGTGCCGTGAGGGGGTGATCGCCGGTGATCATGACGGGCTTGATGCCCGCCTGGCCGCAGGTCCGAATCGATGTCTGCGCCTCCGGACGGGGCGGATCGATCATGCCGGCCAGACCGAGGAAGGTCATTTCCTGTTCCGCGTCTGGCGGCGCAGCATTGGGTTTGTAGGCGATTGCCAATACCCGCAGCGCTTCACTCGCCATTTGCTGCGCAGCATCGAGAATGAGTTTCTGTGCGGTGCCATCCAAACGAGTTTCACCCGTGTCGGTCATCTGTTTTGTGCAGGAGAGGAGGACAATCTCAGGCGCGCCTTTGGCGTAGGCGATGCTGCCGCCTTCGGCGCTGTGCAACGTGGTCATGCGTTTGCTTTCGGAAGTGAACGGGATTTCATGCACCCGGGGAAAGCGTTTTTCCAATGCCGTTTTGTCGAGGCCAGCTTTGGCCGCCGCGACCACGAGTGCGCCCTCAGTGGGATCACCTTTGATTTCCCAAACCTGCGCTGAAGCTGCGCCCGAATCACCGTCGCTGTGGCGCCGCAGCAGAGCAGCATCGGATGCGAGCGCCGCGGCAGTGAGTAGAGTCATTAGAGGTCCGGAAGGGTCGATCGTGGCGCCGTCCCGCGAGAAGCTGCCGTGGGGCTCATAGCCGGTGCCGGAGACCTCGAGCATTTGCCCTCCGACAAATAGCTTGCGCACGGTCATCTCGTCTTTGGTTAACGTGCCGGTCTTATCCGAGCAGATCACTGACACGCTTCCTAAAGTTTCGACGGCCGGCAAGCGGCGGACTAAGGCGTTGCGGTTGACCATTCTTTGCACGCCGATGGCGAGGGAGATCGTAACCACCGCGGGCAGCGCCTCGGGTACCACCGCAACTGCGAGGGCAATTCCGAAGATCAGCAACTCGAGCAGCGGTTGGCCGCGCAGTATACCGAGGATGACGATCATGACGACGATCACGCCCGCGGCCTGCGCTAAAATTCGCCCGACTTTGTCCAAGTTGATTTGCAATGGTGTCCTGCTGGTCTGAACGGATTCGAGCAGCTGGGCTATTTGGCCGAACTCGGTGCGTCGGCCGGTGGCAATGACTACCGCACGGCCGCGCCCGTAGGTAACGGCGGTGCCCGCGTGGACCATGTTACGCCGATCGCCCACCGGGAGGTCGTTTTGCAAGATCGCTTCCGTTTGCTTTTCGATTGGCAGCGATTCGCCGGTAAGCGGTGCCTCATCGACGCGCATATTCATGGCAATGAGTACCCGTGCGTCGGCGGGAACTTTGTTTCCGGTATTCAAAATGACTATGTCCCCCGGCACCAACTCGCGAGCCGGGATATCGGTTTCGCTGCCATCGCGAATTACCGTCGCATTGGGCGCGGCCATCTGCCGCAGCGCGTCGATCGCGCGTTCGGCGCGGTATTCCTGATAAAATCCGAGCAGGACAGCGAAAAGGACAATGACGGCAATGGCAATCGCTTCGACGGTGTGGCCGAGGAAGGCCGACAGCGTCACGGCGAAGAGCAGGATAAGGATCAGGACGTTTTTGAACTGCTCGAGGAAAATCGTCCACGGCGAGACCCGATGAGCGGCCTCAATTTCATTGGGGCCGTACTCCACCAAGCGGCGCTGTGATTCCGTCGCGCCGAGTCCAGCGTTGGCGTCGCTTGCCAACCGGCGCAAAACATCTTCGACGGTTAGTTGATACCACGGGCTCATATCTCACAATGGTTTGCTCAGCTTGGAGGGCTCGGCGAGAAACTGCGCTAAGATTTCGTGCAACCCGGGATGGCCGATTTCTTCAAGATCGTAGCGCACCCGGCATGCCGGTCTGGGCAGTTTAATCAGCCGGGCCAGGTCGATGGGCGTGGCGATGATAATCGAATCGCAGTCCGCTGCTTCGATAGTCGCTTGCAAATCTGCCAGCTGCGCCGGTGAATATCCCATTGCCGGCAGCGCCCGGCCGACCCAGGGGTAACGGGCAAATACTTCAATCAAGCTGCCGCGAGCGCTGGTCCTCGGATCGATCAGTTCGGCCGCGCCGTGTTTTTGCGCGGCGATGGTTCCCGAGCCGTAAGTCATTTCGCCATGGGTCAGGGTCGGGCCGTCTTCGATGACCAGGACGCGTTTCCCGGCGATCAGCTCGGGTCGATCGACGCTTACTTGTGAGCGCGCCCGCACGACGGTCGCATTGGGATTGACGGCGGCGATATTGGCCACGACTTGTTGCACGCCGGTGACCGGAGCGGAATCGAGCTTGTTCAGGAGCAGCACTTGAGCGCGGCGGAAGTTGGTCTCGCCGGGATGGTAAAGCAACTCATGGCCGGCGCGGTGCGGATCGAGCACGACGATCTCCAAGTCGGAGCGAAAAAACGGCCAGTCGTTGTTGCCGCCGTCCCACAGGATCACGTCAGCTTCTTTTTCCGCCTCGGCAAGAATACGCGCGTAATCGACCCCGGCAAAAACGATCACGCCTTCTCGTATATGTTGTTCATATTCTTCACGCTCTTCGATGGTGCAACTGTGGCGGTCGCAATCTTCCACGGAACCAAAGCGTTGCACCGCCTGTACGGCGAGGTCGCCATAGGGCATCGGATGGCGCACGACCACGGGGCGGAGCTCGCGTTGGCGCAACAATGCGGCAATGCGCCGGACCACAGAGTCTTTGCCGCAGCCCGTGCGCACGGCGCAGACGGAAATCACCGGGCGCGCTGATGTCAGCGAACTGCGCGTCGGACCGATCAAGCGAAAATCTGCGCCACAGGCCAGGACCCGCGAAGCCAGATGCATAACAAAGACATGAGGCAGATCGCTATAGGCTAAAATGACTTGGTCGACATGAAAGTCGCGGATCAACGATTCAAGCTGCTGCTCCGGAAAAATCGCAATACCGTCGGGATAGAGCGGTCCGCTGAGTGACGGCGGGTAGCGGCGTGTCTCGATACCAGGGATCTGCGCGGCGGTGAACGCGATTACTTCGAAGCGCGCATCGGCGCGGAAGCAAGTATTGAAAATGTGAAAGTCGCGGCCGGCAGCGCCAAGGATCACAACGCGTTCACGTACGCCGGGTGTCATCGGAAGTCTCGCTTCATGATTCTCTTCGTTTGCGCATCTATGGCCATGCAGAGTTTGAGCAAGAGATATGCCGTATGGGCATGATCAATTTAGTTGGTAAGTTCGCTTGACGCTGTGCCACTGCCCAAATTCTTCGCATTGTTGCCATTCTAGCTTCCGGTTCTTCTTAGATCTGAGAAATATCCCGACCGGATCACCGCAGTTATTGCTGGATCGCTAGTACGGCCGAGATTGGCATGGGCTGTGCGAATTTCTGGTTGCGTAAGCAAACGATTACGACGCAAGGACAATGACGGATCGATCCATCGCATATTTTTCTATGGAAATTGGTTTGGCCGCCGGTATCCCGACCTACAGCGGTGGCTTGGGTGTGCTCGCCGGCGACACTATCCGCGCCGCGGCGGACCTAAAAGTCAAAATGGTGGCGGTGAGTCTGATTCATCGCCGGGGTTATTTTTACCAGCGCCTCGATTATAGCGGCTGGCAACGGGAGGAGCCGGTGGAATGGTCGGTGGGAGATTTCCTCAGTGAAATGCCGCAACGAGTTTCCGTATCGATCGAGGGGCGAACGGTCTGGCTGCGGGCCTGGAAGTACGAAGTTCATGATAGCGGCGATTTTGTCGTGCCGGTCTATTTGCTCGACGCAGATCTAGCCGAAAATGCTGCATGGGACCGTACCCTGACCCACTACCTCTACGGCGGCGATCAATACTACCGCTTGGCCCAGGAAGTCATTCTCGGCATCGGCGGTGTGCGCATGCTGCGCGCTCTCGGCTATCGCGATCTCGAACGCTTTCATATGAACGAAGGTCACGCCAGCCTGCTGACCTTGGAGCTGTTGGATGAAGAAGCGAAACGCTGCGGACGCACGAACGTGATGCGCGACGATGTAGAGGCGGTGCGCGAGAAGTGCGTGTTTACCACCCATACCCCGGTGGCCGCCGGGCATGACAAATTTCCCATGGACTTGGTCAGACGCGTGCTCGGCCGCAGCGATGTCGAAGGTATGAAAGACGTCTTTTGCTGCGACGACTTGCTCAACATGACTTATCTCGCCCTCAACGTGAGCCACTACGTCAATGGGGTGGCCAAGCGCCATGGCGAAATCTCCCGGCTCATGTACGCCGGCTATAATATCGACGCGATCACCAATGGCGTGCACGGGGCAACCTGGGCAGCGGAGTCGTTCGCCGGTCTTTACGACCGCTATATTCCGGGGTGGCGCCAGGACAACTGCAGCCTGCGTTACGCTCTGAACATCCCGCCGGAGGAAGTCTGGCAAGCGCATGTCCAGGCGAAGAAAGCTTTGACCCAGTACGTCAATCAGGAAACCAATGCGGGCATGGATATCGATGCCTTGACCATCGGTTTTGCCCGGCGCGCGGCTGCTTATAAACGCGCGGATCTGCTTTTCACCGATATAGAAAGACTCAAGGCGATCCCGGCCAAAGGCGGCGATTTGCAGATCGTTTACGCTGGCAAAGCCCATCCCCAGGACAACTCCGGCAAGGAAGTGATCCAACGGATTTACCGCGCTAAAGAGGTCCTGCGGGCGAACATCAAGATCGCCTACCTGGAAAACTATAACATGGAGATCGGCAAGTTGATGACTGCGGGCGTCGATGTCTGGCTCAATACGCCGCAACCGCCGCTCGAAGCCTCGGGCACCAGCGGCATGAAGGCTGCCATTAACGGCGTGCCGAGTTTCAGTGTGCTCGACGGCTGGTGGGTCGAGGGGTGCATCGAAGGCGTGACCGGATGGTCGATCGGATCGAAAGAAATCGATCCCACCGGTACAGCCAATCATAGCCGCGATGCGGCATCGCTCTACGACAAGCTCGAAAGCGTTATCGTTCCGTTATTTTATCAAGATCGCACCGGCTTTCTCGATGTCATGCGCCATGCGATCGCGCTCAACGGTTCGTTCTTCAACACCCATCGCATGCTGCAGCAATATGTTTTGAAAGCGTATTTTTGAAAGTCATGAAGGATGAATGCGGAAAGTGAAAGCGCACGTAAAGTCATCATGACTTTGACGCGCACGACGATTCTGGGCAAAGCGATTTCTCTGGCTGCGTTGGCCGGATTGGTCGTGGCGGCCGTGTGGTTGTGGCTGCGGCCGGTCCAGGTGTCGACGACCGAGGTTAGCGTTCGCGAACTCCACCCCATGGTTCAAGGCGTTGGCACCATTGAAGCCAAGCTGGTAGTTGCGCTCGCCGCTAAAATCACCGGCCGAATTACCGCAATGAATGTCGATCAAGGTGATGTTGTGCGGACTAGCCAAGTATTGGTCAAATTGGAGAACTCCGAGTTAAGCGCGGAGGTGGAGCGGGCGGCGGCAAATCTGGAGCGCGTCAGGTTCGGTTTGCTGACACAAGAGGCGGCGCTGCTGCGCGCGCAAGCCGGACTCGCGGCGGCTGACGCAG
>DASSGE010000625.1:0-11279 GCA_035693605.1 Binatia bacterium | reverse complement strand
GGTGCTGAGCAGCCATGTCCAAGAGAATCTGAGCGGTATGCATGTCGTCAAAGCCTACTCGCAAGAAGATTATCAAACCCAACAGTTCATCGGTCTCAACAAGGACTACGAAGTCAAAAGCATGGAAATGGCTAAGATGCGCGGCATCGTCAACCCGGTCATGCAGGGCGTCAACGCGCTGACCGTTCTGATCGTTATCTGGTATGGCGGCGTTCGCGTGTTGCGTGGCGACTTGTTGGTCGCCGATATTGTCGCCTTTATCGCCTATCTGAACGTGTTGGCATGGCCGACCGCGGCGTTTGGCTGGATGCTTTCGTTAGTTGAACGCGGCCGGGCCGCGATGCATCGGCTCGAAGAAGTGCTCGAAACCGAACCCAACATCAAAGATGGCAGCGACCCGGTCAGCGCCGACGGGCTCAAAATGACCATCGAGTTTCGCAACGTCTCGTTTGCCTATGGCCACAAACAGAATGGCCACCCTGCCCTGGATGGCATCAGTTTTAAACTGCCGGTCGGCAAATCGGTCGGGTTGGTGGGCCGAATCGGCTCCGGCAAGAGCACCCTGGCGCAGCTTGTGCCGCGGCTGTTCGATGTTTCTTCCGGCGAAATCCTTTTCGATGGGCAGAACATCCGCAAATTTACTCTAGCGGAATTGCGCCGGATGATCGGTTACGTCCCCCAGGATCCGTTTCTTTTTTCGACTTCCCTGCGCCGCAATCTGGCGTTGGGCCGGGAACACTATGCGGAAGAAGAACTCACCCGCGCCGTTAGGATCGCCAAGCTCGATCGCGATTTGGACATATTCCCGCTAGGTTTGGAAACCATGGTCGGTGAGCGGGGTGTGACGCTCTCCGGCGGACAAAAGCAACGCGCCACCTTGGCGCGCGCACTGATCATGGATCCGCCGGTATTGGTCCTCGACGACTGTCTTTCCAGCGTCGACGCCCAAACCGAAGCGGAGATTCTCCACGGCTTGCGTTCCTTTCTCAAAGAGAAAACCTGCCTGATTATCTCCCATCGTATCTCGGCGGTGAAAGAGGCCGATGAGATCCTCGTACTCGATGAAGGCAGGATCATCGAGCGCGGCGATCACGCCGGACTGGTGCAGCACGGCGGCGTATACGCTGAGCTTTATCAGCAGCAGCGCTTAAGCGAGGAACTCGAACAAATCTAATGGCGCAGTCCGGACAGCAAGAAGAAGTCATCGGCAAGGCCTACGATCTGCGCTTGATTCAGCGCTTGTGGCAGTTCGTGATTCCCTATAAGCGGATGTTTTTTTTCACCATGCTGCTGCTGCCCGTGCAGCAGGCGTTTGGTTTGGCACAGCCGTATTTGATGAAAATTGGCATCGATCGGTATATCGCCGGCAAGGATCTCTGGGGCTTGCAGAATGTCATGCTGCTGTTTCTCCTCGCCTTGATCGGCGAGATGGTGACGGTATTCGGTCATCTTTATTTTTCCATGTTGGTGGCGCAGCGCTGTCTAGCAGATCTGCGGGTGGCGGTGTTTTCGCACGTGCAAAAGCTGCCGACCAGCTATTTCGACCGCAATCCGGTGGGCCGGTTGCTGACCCGCATGACCACCGATGTGGATGTGTTGCAAGAAATGTTTTCGTCCGGAGTCTTGACCCTGATCTCCGATTTCATCATGGTCGCGTGGATCATCGGCATCATGTTTTATCTCCATAGCGGGTTGGCGCTGGTATCTCTGGCGCTGATTCCGCCGATGGCGTTGGCCATCAACTTCTTTCGGGTTAAAGCGCGGCAAAATTACCGGCAAATTCGCGAGCGGATCGCGCGCGTTAACGCCTATCTCGGCGAGGCGATTTCCGGCATGGCGGTCATCCAACTGTTTTCCCGGGAGGAAAAGACCTTTCGTGAGTTCGAGGCGCTCAATGCCGATCACCGCGACGCGTACCATTTGTCGAATACCTACGAAGCGGCGCTCTACTCTATGGTCGAAGCCGCCGGGTCGGTAAGTTTGGGGCTGCTGCTCTGGTACGGTGGCGGCGAGGTTTTGCACGGTGTCATCGGCATCGGCACGGTCGTGGCGTTCAAGGAGTATATCCATCGATTTTTTGTGCCGTTGCGCGATTTCAGCCAGAAATACGCCGTGATGCAGTCGGCGATGGCGGCGGCCGAACGAATCTTTCAGATGCTCGACACCCCCGCCGATATCGAAAGCGGCAAAAATGCGCTGGTGCCCAAACCCTTTCGCGGCGAAGTGGTGTTCGACAATGTTTGGTTTCATTACAAAGCCGGAGACCCGGTGCTAAAAGGCGTGTCCTTCCACATCGAACCGGGTGAGAAGATCGCTGTTGTCGGTGCCACCGGTTCGGGCAAAACGACAACGATTAAACTGCTCAATCGCCTGTACGATATTCAGCGTGGATCGATCAAAGTGAGCGGCGTCGATGTTCGCGACTGGGATTTGCGAGCGCTGCGCCAGCATATCGGCGTGGTGCTGCAAGACGTTTTTCTATTTACCGGCGACATTCGGACCAATTTGGCGCTGGGCGATCCATCGATTCCACAGGAACGCATCGAGCAGGCAGCCCGTGCGGCTAACGCCGACACCTTCATCCGCCAGTTGCCCGACACCTATCATGCTCCCGTGCGCGAGCGCGGCAGCAATTTTTCCGGCGGTCAGCGCCAGCTCTTGTCGCTCGCACGGGTGCTGGTGTTTCGCCCGGAAATCTTGGTAATGGACGAAGCGACTTCGAGTGTCGACACCGAGACCGAAGCGTTGATTCAAGACGCGCTGGAGAAAGTCATGCGCAACCGGACCTGCCTGCTGATCGCGCATAGGCTGTCGACCATCCGCAACGCCGATCGGATTATCGTGCTGCACCACGGCGAGGTGCGCGAGATGGGATCCCATGCCGAGTTGATGGAACGGCGCGGCATCTACCACCGGCTGTATCAGCTGCAGTACGAACGCGAAGAGTTGAAGCTCACCAGCCATGTCGAATCCAAGGTTGTTGCTTAGCGACCGCGCGCGCGCTGTCCTTAAAACAGCGCTGAGGTTTCCTAGTCGTCGACTTCGACTGGCATCTCCTCGGTCGATCCGAGACGGAATACTGGCAATGACGCTCATGTCTCTGCTCTCCGCCTGTTCTCCCAGCTACGTTCTGCGCGCCGCTTATGAAGAAGGAAAAATTCTCTGGCGGCGTCAACCCATCGCAGCTTATATTCAGCAACCGCAGGTCAACGCCGAGACCCAGGACAAGCTGAAAACCGTTCTGGCGGTGCGCGACTATGCACGCGACGTGCTCAAACTCAATGTCGGCGGCAGCTACGCGAGCTTTTCCTACGTCGATCGGCCGGACCTGACCTACGTTGTTATTGCTGCGCCGAAGACCGAGCTGCGGCCTTACACCTGGTGGTTTCTTATCGTCGGCAATGTGCCGTACAAGGGTTATTTTTCCAAACAAGATGCCGAGGTCGAGATCGAGCGCCTGAAGGCCAAAGGTTACGATACCAGCCTGCGTACTTCGGCTGCTTTCAGCACGCTCGGCTGGTTCGACGATCCGCTCTTATCGCACCTGCTCAAGTATGACAAAATCGGCCTTGCCGAGCTGGTTTTTCACGAGCTGTTTCACAATACTCTTTACATCAGCGGCCAAGGCGCGTTTAACGAGAGTGTCGCCAACTTCGTCGGTCATCGCGCCGCCATCGATTTCTTTCGCAACAAATTCGGCGCCGACAGCGCCGAACACAAGCGTGCGCTTCAATGGTGGAGCGAAGAGCGCGAGTTCGGTGAATTTGTCGGCGAAATCGTGCGCGATTTAACTCAACTCTACAAGAGTGATATGGCGCTCGACGACAAGCTGCGTCTGCGCGAGGAAGTGTTTGCCCGGAGCAAGTCCGAATGGGCGCGCCGCATCGTCGACCGGCCGGCGCACCGGTTCGGTCGTTTCAGCCAACAGGCGCTTAATAACGCGGTGCTCATGCACTATGTCGTTTATTTAAAAGATTTGGATTTATTCGAGTCGCTGTACCAATCGGCTGGCAACGACTTGGCGAAAACCATCGAGCGGTTGCAACAAGCCGCGGCGAAGGGCGGTGATCCGTTCGAGGCCGTGCGGCAATTAGCCCAGAACTCATTAGCCGCAGACAACGGCTTGTGATTTAGAGGGCAGGTTTGAACCCGCTCTCACATTTTGTCACTGCAACGTGCGAATCGCCGAATCGCCTCGATATGCGCCGAGGGCGAATTCAATCCCGCCTTCATGGTGTTGAAACTCACATGCGTTGCACCAAGGTCTTGCCAGGCTTCGAGTTCTTTTTGCCACGCCTCGGTCGACCCTTGGTCGTAAGCAATGCGGCCTTCGATGCCAATCGCGTCTGACTCACGGCCAGCGTCCCTGGTGTAAACACGAATTTTGTCGATCATTGCCCGGCATTTTTCATCAGGTGGGAGGAGTGGAAACCAGCCGTCGCCCAAGCGCGCCAACCGGCGCAATGCACGCTCGTCGCTGCCGCCGAACCAGATCGGAATCGGCCTCTGAGTGGGTAGCGGATTGATCCCGGCATCGGTGATCTTATGCCAGCGGCCGTCAAAGCTGACAGTGGGATGGGTCCAAAGGCGGCGCAAGACTTCGATCTGCTCTTCCGAGCGACGGCCGCGGTTTTTAAAATTTTCACCGAGCGCTTCATATTCCACTGGGTTCCAGCCAATGCCGATGCCGAAGCGCAGCCGGCCGCCGCTCAAGACATCCAACGCTGCAGCTTGTTTGGCGACCAACACGGTTTGACGTTGCGGCAGGATAATAATGCCGGTGCAAAACTCGATTCGCCGGGTCACGCCGGCGAGATAGCTGAAGAGAACCAGCGGCTCGTGGAACATGTCCATGTGGCTGTAGGGCGCCCGCCAGTTGGCCCGGCTGGCCGGGTTAGCACCGACCACGTGGTCGTAGGCCAAAATGTGGGCAAAGCCCAATTCCTCGGCCGCTTGGCCGTAGTCTCTGATATAATAAGGATCAGCGCCGATTTCAGTCTGGGGAAAAACCACTCCAACTTTCATGGCGAATGCCTCCGTGGAAACTGCCTAATATTAAGGCAATTCCCTCTGGGCTTTGACAGAGCCCTTGAATTTCCGCTTGGCGATGCGCAGATTCTTCCCATGTAGATTGTACCTTGACTTAACCTAAGCGTCTCGTAGGATACCTGTCGATATTAGATTAGGAGTAAGCGTTATGAATGGTATGCGTACCACAATTCTCCTCGCAATGTTGACCGCGCTGGTCGTATGGATCGGCCAAATGGTCGGCGGCCCCAACGGCGCCGTGATGGCGTTGATCTTCGCCGGCGCCATGAACTTTTTTAGCTACTGGTTCAGTGACAAGATCGTTCTCAAAATGTACGGCGCGCAAGAAATTTCCGCGCATGACGATCCCGAGCTTTACGGCATTGTCCAGGAACTGGCCGGTCGCGGCGGATTGCCGATGCCGAAGGTCTATATCATTCCGGAAGAAACTCCCAACGCCTTCGCCACCGGGCGCAATCCGGAGCATGCCGCAGTGGCGGTGACAGCAGGCATACGGCGTATCCTGAACAAGCGCGAGCTTGCCGGGGTGCTGGCCCATGAGCTCACCCATGTCAAAAACCGCGATATTTTGATCAGCAGCATCGCCGCAACGCTTGCCGGCGCAATCAGCTATCTTGCGCAGATGGCGCAGTTCGCCGCGATCTTCGGCGGCGGAAGGAGCCGCGATGACGAAGGCGGTGGCGGTGGCGGTATGTTTGGGCTTCTGTTCATGATGATCGTTGCCCCGATAGCAGCAATGTTGATTCAAATGGCGGTGTCGCGTTCGCGCGAATATATGGCGGATTCCGGCGGCGCGAAGATATCCGGCGACCCGTTGGCTTTGGCTAGCGCACTACGCAAGCTGCACATGGGCGCGCAAAACATTCCGCTTGAAGTGAGCCCGGCGACGCAGAACGCGACGGCGCATATGTTTATCGTCAGTCCGCTCAGCGGCGGCAGCTTCGCTTCCTTATTCAGCACGCATCCGGCGATGGAAGAGCGCATCGCGCGGCTCGAAGCGATGGCGAAAGACATGAGCTATTTGCACGCGTAACCTGAGCCGTCACTAGTTTTATCGTGAGGGCGACCGGCCGGTCGCCCTCACTTTTTCTTCCAACCAGGCCGACAAATCGTAAAGCCCTTTCGGGCTGATCTCGTGGCCCATTGCATATTCTTTAAAAATCAGCGGCACTTTTAGCTCGCGCAAGCGCGCCACCGAGTCGCGGGCACGATCGACGTCAATCTGTTGGTCTTGAGTGCCGTGTTGGATCAATGTCGGCAGCGACTGTACGGCGTCGTTGATGTCCAGGCGCGGCGTGAGCTCGCGCGGGAGCCAGGTGCTTAGCGCTGCCAGACCGGCGAAACGTTGCGGATCGGTCAGGGCAAGGCTGTATGCCATTACTCCGCCTTGACTGAATCCGAGGACGGCAAGCCGCATCGGATCGATGGGATATTGCTTGATGCAGTCGTCGACAAACAATCGCAACGCTTTGAGCGAATTCAACATGCCGTCGGTATCCGGCACGCCGTTGTTACTCGGCCCGTACCAGGCGTAGCCCACCGCTTCAGGGCCGATTGGGGTTTCCAGCGGTGCCTGAGGGCAGATCATCAGGAGCTTGCCGCCACAAATATAAGGCGCAAGGCCGACGAGATCGAAAGCATTGGCGCCACGGCCATGCAAGGCGAGAATCGTAGCCTGTGGCTCACGGCTCGGTGGTCGGTAGATGGTATGGACGAGGTTCATGGAAAGATCCTAAAAATTAATTTAGTGGCCACTTCTGCCTCGACCGTCCAACGGACGGCAACAATTGGCGGTGGAAGTGACGCTATTCCGTCAATTGTTCCAAGCGTTTGATGCCGATGCGCAAGGCAACGGCGACGGTGATGATGGTGAGAGCTAACACGATCAGTAACGCAGGTGCAATGACGGAATACTCCGGAATGAAAACCTGGCCGCGATGAATTTCGCGCATAGCGAGAGTGTAGATCGGCCAGGCGATGATCATGACGGCTAGGCCGATAAAGCCCATGCTAAAAATCATGCATACCGCGCCGCCGAAGCTGGTGGGGATCTCTGCGGCATTTTCGTAATTAAACTTGGGATACAGCGCGCCCAGACCGACGCCGATGGCGCTGATGCCAAAGGTCATCAAAAACATCGTCATCAGTGACAATGTCATCATCCAGCCGGGCACGTTTAGCATAAGGTTGCTGCAGAAGATCAAGAGCTCGCCTAGGAATAACAGCGGCACGAAATTCAGCCAGAATTTGCTCCACAACAACGCGCCCAAGGGGATCGGTGCAGTCTGCAACAGCCAAAACGCCTTGCCTTCCAGGCTCACCCCTGGAAAGGCGAAACGGATGGCGATGGCGCTGAGGACGAAGCCGGCTAAGCCCAGATTGGCAAATGAGACGATGGTGCGGATGGTTCCCGCCGGCATCGGCGAGCGGTCGAGAGGCAGGACTTTGAAGTTATATAAATAGACGACGATGAGGGCGGCGAGCAGAAATAGCTGTGACCATTGCGTGGTGTCGCGCAAGAACGTTTTAATGTCCTTGAGCATGATAGCGCGAGTGATGGGTGGGAAGGGCCGGGTCAGGAAATCGAGCAGGCGATCAAGCCAGACGAGCTTGCGCCTGCCTTGGTGCGACTCCTGAGCTTTTGACCAGCCGTCGAAATAGACCGCGCTCGAACACCAGCTGGCCGCTAACGGCAAAAACATCGCGTAGCTTGTGAGCAGCGCGAAAAAGAAGCCCTGTTCGGATTGGCGCTTGAATAATATGGTAGCGAGGATTTCGGCCAACCAGCTGCTCGGCAGATAGGGTGACGTCGGCGATTCCATGGCACTTAGGAATTGCATGAAATTGCCGAACGACTCCGGTTGCACCAAGCGTTCGGGTTGGGAAAAGCGAAATAGAAAATAGATAATCAGAAACGCCAACAGACCGGTGAAAAAAAGTAGGTCGCGGATGCGCTTGGCCGGCATGGCGTAGACTAACAAATGAGTGATCAGCGCGCCGATGGCGGCGGGAATGACCAAGAATAGCGGTAATATTACCGCTATCCACAGATACAGGTTGATGCCGCCGCCGAACACCGAGCCGTAAGCCGCGAAGATCGGCAGCGAAAAAAACAGCACCATCCAGGATGAATTGATCGTCGTGGTGATCAACCGGGCGAAGAAAAATCCGTCTGGCGAAACCGGAGTGGCATGGATCAGATCGAGGTCGCGGGCGAGAAAAAACGTCGACAACGCCGCCACCAGGTTGCTGAACAGCAGCATCGATAAAAAGGTCATCAATATTATTAGTAGTAGTTGATATGCGAGGGCTGGCCCGAGTTCGTAAACAGTTTCGAAGTAGCGCAAGACTCGCTGGACGAGAAGATAGGTGCCGATCCAGAACGAGCCGGCGAGGAGAGCCAGCGAGAGTCGTCTGGCCCATGAGTGCGTGCCCCGGAAAAAGCTGTTCTTCCACGACAGCCAAACCGGCGAGAGTAACAGAGCGACGGAACTCATGTCAGAGCGCTCGCGCCGGCACTGCCAAGTTTTGTTCGCGAGTGAGTTCGAGAAACGCGCTTTCGAGATTGCCGTTACTGCCGTCGGTCTGCGCGTGGATCTCGCTCATGGTGCCGCAGGAGATTAAGCGGCCTTTGCGAATGATGCCGATGCGATGGCAAATTTCTTCGGCGACGCTGATGCTATGGGTGGACAGGAAAACCGTCGTGCCGTTTTTTGCCAGAGCGCAGAGCAGATCTTTGAGGGTACGCGCGCCTTTCGGATCCATGCCGACCATCGGTTCGTCAATGACCAGGATCTTGGGTTCGTGAATTAGGGCGGCGCAAACCACCAAACGCTGCTTCATACCATGGGAGTAGCTTTCGACCAACTCCTCCTTCCACGGCGTCAGTTCCAGATGATCCAGAAGTTCCGCGATGCGCTTACTTAATCGCGGCGTGTCGACTTGATGAAGTTTGCCAACGAAGGTTAAGAACTCGATACCACTGAGCTTTTCATAGATAAACGGCCGGTCAGGTATGAAACCGGAAATTGCTTTGGCCTTCTGAGCAGCACTGACCACATCGTGGCCGTCAAGCAAGACTTGTCCGGAACTCGCCTTCAGGATCCCCATCATGCAGCGAATTGTCGTGGTCTTGCCCGCGCCGTTGGGACCCAGGAAGCCAAATATCTCTCCGCGTGCCACCTCGAGGTCTAAATTCTCGACCGCGTGGAGCCTGCCGTAATGCTTGCTCAGGTTTTGGATTTGAATCATTGCGTTAGTTGTCGGTGCTCGGTGATTGGGTTTCGGTTTATTCTTGGTTCCTTGTCTCGCTGGCAACTGGGAACTGACGATTGGTTTCTATTTTCAGATTTCCGATCAACTGCAGAATATCGATCTGCCGGTCGATTTCGCCTTCGAGAAATTTCACATGGGTAACGTCAGCGGGAAATTGGTCTAACACCGAGTCGAGGGTAACCCATCCGCCAAGCCAGATTTCCGACCAGGCGTGATAGTAAAAAGCACCGCGCAAATAGACGACACCGACCACAGTCTTGGCGGGAATCCCGGCCGCCCGGGCCAATGCGTTGAACAGCACCGTGTGTTCATTACAGTCGCCTTTTTTCGTCTGCAGGACTTCCAGGGCATTGGGAATGCTCACGGTGGGTTCCTTGGCGAGTTCGCGGTAAACCCAGTCCTTGAGTTTAGCCGCCGCTTTCATGGCGTTGGTTTCCGCACCGATGATGCGCAGCGCGAGTGTCTTGATGCTCGGATGGTCCGACTGCATAAAAGCGGTCGGCTGCAGGAACGTTTGCAAGCGCGGTTCTTTAACCGGAAGCGCGGCGATGCCGAGCTTGCTGAGATCCTCGCGAGTGATCACCAACTGGTCACCGGTGAGTTTTTGTCGTCCGCCGTCGAGCGCGAAGTTTGCCAGATCAATACCGCCGAGTTTCAGGTGAAGTGCCGAAAGTGCTTGGACGTCGACTATGGGCTTTGCCAGCGGAATCGAAACTTGCGCGATCAGGTCCACAGGAATGGAGCGAGACGGTAGATTTTTCGCTTCCTGTTGGCTTTGCCGGACCATCGACATGCCCGCTGGCGATTCTTCTTTCAACGTTCGGCCGTGGACATCGACCCAGGAGAGAACCGAGATGCCACCGAAGCTTTGGCGCATTTTGATCGCTGGTTCCAGGCGGTTGCCGATGCGAATTTGTTCGCGCCCGTCAATGACGATCGTGGTGATCTGCTGGGACAGGGTCGCTGGGTCGAAAGTCGAAAAATAGAATTTTTTGCCGATCTCCAACTGCTGCGTGACCACATAGGGCTTGAGCGCAGCGAGCAGATAAGGTGCCTGGCTCAACGTGATCTCGCGCGATGAGCGGTGGCCGGCGGAGTCTATTTCCAACACCAGCTTGTTGTTGTTGACCGCGCCGCGGGCCTTGAAGCCAATCTCCTTGGAGTTTAGGGCGAATTCGAAGCGCTGCAAAATCCATTCGTCGTTGGCTTCCATTTCTAGCTGGCTCTGCGCCGGTTGGACCGTGCCCAGTAGATTCAAATTGAGCTGTGAATAATCGTTAAGTTTATAACCCTTAGATTTCGGCATAATCGTCTGGGAGGCATAGCCGATTTTTTCACCGCGGTAGTAAATGCCCCACCATTCCTCGCTAGACTCGGTAATTTTCTCGGAGCCGCGCAGTGTTAGGACCGGTGCCGGTGCAACGCTCTGGCGTTTGATGAGGAGAAAACTCATCACTGCCCAGAACAGAACAATGCTGACACCGATGGATCGCCTAACAATCATACTGTAGAAGCTATATGGTAAGGCTCCGGCGCTCGTGAATCAATGTGAAACTAAATATCCTCCATGATGATCACTAAAGAAATATCCTTTGCTGCCGATCGGATGTTGGGCCGGCTTGCCAAATGGTTGCGCGTTCTCGGCTACGACGTCATATACGGCCGGCATCTCTCTGGCCACGGTCTGATCCGCGCTGCGCGCGCCGACGGCCGGTTGATTTTGACGCGCGATCATAGTTTGGCGCGCAAGCATCCGCCACCGTTTCTGTTCGTCGAAAGCAATGACCACCTCGAACAGCTGCGCCAGGTGGCGCGCACGTACGATCTACGCCTCGGCGAGGGTCTCTTTAGTCGCTGCTTGTTGTGCAACTCCGAATTACAACCTCGTGCGAAGCAGACAGTGGAAAAACTCGTGCCACCCTACGTATTTGCTTCGCAGGACAAGTTTTCCTGGT
>DASSGE010000624.1:0-2696 GCA_035693605.1 Binatia bacterium | reverse complement strand
GACAATAAACTGCAAGCGCAGTCTTTGGCGATGCTGCTTGAAATGATGGGTTATCAGGTGCGCACCGCCTCGGACGCTTCGAGTGCCTTGTCTATGATGGCCGAGTTCCTGCCGCAGGTAGCGCTTATTGACATTGGCTTGCCGGGATTGAACGGCTATGAACTGGCTCGCCAAGTGCGCGGCATGCCGCAGTTGCGCGACATCACCCTGATTGCCCAGACGGGCTGGGGTACCGACGACGACCGCCAACAAGCGCGCGACGCCGGTTTCCAGCATCATTTGACTAAACCGCTCGATCATCAGCGGCTTGAAAAAATCTTGCAGGAGGCAAAATAGCTGTGAACGCGGCAAGGTGCATACGTTAACGGAGTGAAAACCCGCGCGCAATACGCCCGAAGCGTTGGCGTTGATGGGACTTTGGTCTTATCTAAGCGCCACCAAGGCCATAAGCGGTTTACTTCACGGACCCATCTCTACTCGGAATTCTGCTTGCGAAATAATCACGCTGGTACTACTTTTGTTTCCCAGCGATCTTGATTGCAGGCAGATCGCACAAGTATTTGCTTCCAAGTTAGCTCTGCCTGAAAACAGCATGAGGGTCCGTTAGGTGCCCTGTTAATTGAGTGTGCACGGATTACGTCATGGTCGTTATCCGTCCATTTTATTTTACTCGGCCTGAGCTTAACGGAATATCGTTCTTCCTCGATGGCGAATTCGCCGCGAACATTGCTGTCGACGGGGGCTTGGTGATTTTGAAATGACTGAAGCTCAACAGACGGCGCTGCTCGATCTTGCGCACGACGCCATAATTATCCGAGGCATCGGCGACCAGATCACTTATTGGAATCGCGGAGCGGAGCGGCTGTACGGGTGGACGCGTGATGAAGCCATAGGCCGGGTTACCCATGAATTGTTGGCAACAAAATTCCCGGTACCGCTCACCGAGATCCTTGCTGAAGTAATCGAGGCGGGTCGCTGGGACGGCGAGTTGATCCATACTCACAAAGACGGCCACGAGGTCGTCGTCGATAGTCGCTGGTCTGTGCAGCGCGACTCAAACGGAGTCGTGCGTGGTTGCCTCGAAATAAACCGCGATATTACTGCGCGCAAAAAAGCCGAGGCGTCGCTACGCGAGGCCGAGCGCCGCATGCATCTTGCCACTGAGGCGACTGGGGTGGGTATCTGGGAGTGGAATCTCCTCACCGACACGCTCCGGTGGGATGCACAAATGTTTAAAATTTATGGTCGCACGCCGACTTCTGACGGCGTGGTTAGTTACAACGACTGGAGAGGCGCCGTCCTGGCCGAGGACTTGCCCCGGACAGAGAAATTTCTTCAAGAGGTAAAACATCTAGGCAGGCGCGGTGTGAGTGATTTCCGCATTCTCCGGCATGACGATGGCGCCTGCCGCCATATTCAAACCGTGCTCACAGTTCAGACCAATGCCCGAGAACAATTGGAATGGCTGGTGGGAACGAATCTCGATATTACTGAGCGCGATCAAGCCGACGAGGCGCTGCGCCAGAGCGAAGCCCGGCTGAGTTCGATCTTGCAAAACATAAACGGTTGTATTTATCAGATGGATACCGAGAGCCGGTTCGTGCACATTAACCGCCACTTTGAAGAGCTCTTCGATTTAAAAGCGGAAGAGGTGCGGGCTAAATCGGTTTATGACGTATTTCCTCATGAGATAGCCGCGCAGTTCGAGGCAAACAATCGGAAAGTATTGAGCGGACGCGCGCCGGTCGAGATCGAAGAAGTCGCACCCCATCCCGACGGTTTGCACACCTATATTTCGACCAAGGTTCCACAGTTCGACAGTGACGGAAACCCGGCCGGCATCGTCGGCATATCGATCGACATCACCGAACGCAAACGCCGTGAACGCAACCTCGCCTTTCTGCTCGGCATGCAGAAAGCCGTAGCCTCGATCGGTACCCCTAAAGATGTGTTGCGCGTGGCGGGCGAAAAGATCGCCCGACACCTGGAGCTTTCACACTGCAGTTTTATGGAAGTGAACGAGGCGGGCGCATGTACGGTGCTGCACGATCACGCGGCAGGTCAGCGCGACCTGACGACCGTCGAGCGGATCGTGGATCTCTTGACTGACGAGGAGTTCAAGCTTCTAAAAGCGGGGGAAACCGTGGTCATCGACGATGTGCGGCGCAACCACTCGACGGCGGCGCAAATCGAGCGCTTCGCCGCAGCGGCGATCGGCGCGCTGATCGCGGCGAGCTATGCGGAGGACGATGACCGGAGATTTGTCGTGCACGCGTCGCGCAGTGAGGCGTGCAAGTGGTCGCGCGAGGAACGCGACTTACTGACAGAATTGGCGGCGCTGGTTTATCAGCGCCTGCACCGCGCCTGCGCTGACCAGGCGTTGGCCGAAAGCGAGCACAAATTGCGCCTGGCGATGGAAGCTTCCGCCACCGGCTTGTGGGATTGGGATGTGCGCAGCGATGTGGTGATCTGGTCGCCCGAATGTTATCCGATCTTCGGCGTGAGCGAGGGGCAATTCAATAATGCCGTGAGCGGTTTCAACGAGTTGGTTCATCCGGATGATCGAGCACGGGTCTGGCACGCGGTGCGGACCGCCACTGATCAGGGTCTGAAATACCAATGCGAGTTCCGCATCTGCCGGCCCGACGGTGAGGTGCGCTGGGTAGCCAACGTTGGCCGGGCAATCTACGACGAAC
>DASSGE010000623.1:0-4266 GCA_035693605.1 Binatia bacterium | reverse complement strand
TCTCCAGCGCGCCGGCGCGTATCACCGTTTGGCCGATGGCGCGCAGGACGACGTCTTTGTCGGGATCGATGTTGTTGCGTTTGAGATAGATCCGCACGGTAAAATCGGAAAACGCGCCGGCGCCCGTGATTCCGATAATCTTGCCGCGCAAGTCTTCGAGCCGTCGAATGTTTTTAGCGCCGATCAAAGTATAGTTGGTGTAGTTTGAGGTCGACGCGATGAGGTTGAGATCCAGGCCCCTTGCTTTGCTGCGGATCGCCGCCTGGGCGCCGCCGATGCTGGCGAAATCGACATTTCCGGAGATGAGTGCGGTGATTGCGATGGGGCCGCCGCGCACGAAAATCTGTTCTACCGTGAGCCCTTGTTCCTTGAAGTAACCTCTGGCGTTAGCGACGCGAAAGGGTAGTTGGGCATTCCACGCAAGGCTGACGAAGACGATGCGGAGGTCTTTCTTTTCCTGTGTGTAGACCGGCGACGATTGAACCAACAGTCCGAGGAGAGCAACCGCGAAAGTGCGATGGACAAGACGCATCATAAAGTTCCCCATCAACGCTTCCGTTCCAACTCTTCTTTGACTTCGGCGGCGAGCTTCAACGCGAGAAATTTTTCCGGCGCGACATCCTCCTTGATTTTGAGCGGCGCTTTGACATCGAACTCGATGACATTTTTCAATCCTTGGGCGGACGGCACCCCCGGAATGCCATCGGGCAACGCCCGGACAAACCGGCGAATACCTTCTATGACGATGGGGCGGCTGGGGTTGCGCATGGGGATTTTGTTCATGGCGATGTCTGCGGATTCTTCCGGGCGTTCGCGGATAAACATGAGCGACCGCATCATGGCGCGCAGCCAGCGCTTGACGTCGCCCGGCCGCTCGGCGATTTTTTTGTCGCTCGCCATGAATCCTTGAAAGGGATAGGGGAATAGATCGCCTAAAAATGCCAGTGTGCGCAAGCCTTCTTTTTCGGCGATGAGTGCCTCGTCGCCGTTCACCGTGGCGGCCTGAATGGCGCCCGATTTCAATCCCAAGACGGTCGTGGTGGTCGAGCGCGACGCCATGGCGACGCGAACCAGATCGCGCGGCGCGACGCCGTTACGTTCAGCGTAGGCCGTGATCAAGGCATCCTGCGTGTCGCCGACGGTGCCGACGGCAACGCGCTTGCCCTTGAGGTCGGCGGGCTTGGCGATTTCAGGTGCGGCGATCAGGTACCAGGTTACTTTCTCGGTCTGGAACATCACGCATTTGATCGGCGCGCCGCGCAGCGCGGCGCGCATACCGGTGCCGCCGGCGCCGCTGTAGTCGACCTCGCCGCTCACCAGCGCGGCAATGGCAGTGCTGCCGGGGATGGTAATAGTTTCATTTTCCAAATTCTCATCGCGGAAAAAGCCTTTAACCTCGGCCACCGGCACGCTCAGGTAGTTCAACGTGGCGCGCGGAATGACGGTGCGCACACGCTCGGCAAAGCTCGCGGTTGAGCTGAGAAATACCAGCGAGAAGGCGATGAGTAATTTCATGGAGTTTCTCTTAGCGGGCAATTTCGCGCCTGACTTCTTCGAGGACGCGGAAGTCGACGATTTTGTTTAACGCCACATCACCGATGCTTCTGTCGGAGTCCTGGATCAACTTCATATGAACTTTCAGACCGGCGTCGGACGAGGCACCGTCTCGACTGGCGGCCTTCATAATCGACTGATAGGAATCGCGCGCCATCGCTGGGTCGAGCTTCCACTCGCGCTCGACGATCTTGATCGACTCTTCGGGATTGTCGCGGGAAAACAGCAGGCCGCGATAGAAGGCGCGCAGCAGGCGCTTCACTTGATCGCGATTCTCCGCCAGCCGGCGCTCGGTGGTGGTAAAACCGTTGCTGGGAAATTCCATGGCATCGCCGAGAAACAGCAACTCGCGAAAGCCTTTCTGCTTGAGCATGGAATTGTCAGGAGGATTGGCGATGTTGGCGTCGACCGAGCCGGCCAGGAGCGCAGCATTGCGCGTATTACCGAGGCCGATCATGATCAAGACGACATCTTTGTGCGGATCAAGGCCGGCGCCTTGTAGCGCGACCCGGGCGGCCAAATCGGTGGTGCCGCCGAAACGGCTGACGGCAACCATCTTGCCGCGCAGCTCGCTCACCGATTTGATCGTCGGCTTGGCCATCAAGAAGTAATTCGGCAGCCGAGCGCTGAAAAAAATCGATTTCAGCGGCGCCCCTTTGGCGGCCAGGCGCAGCGCCGAGTCGGCAACGCCATGGTATTCGACCTCGCCGCTCAACAGTGCGTTGTGGGCGATGTTGGGCAACATGGCCGGGAGTTCGAGTTCCAAATTTTCTTCTTTGAGAAAACCACGGTGCAGGGCGACGAACATAGGCAGGTAACCCATCGAGCGCGACGGTAACGCCAAGCGAATTTTTTCCGCTGCGGCGAAATTTGCCATGGCCATGATAGCAAGTGCGATTGCCAGAATTCCGTTCAAGCTATGGCGGAACTTTCGGGTCATGATCTGCTCCCGAGCCGGAAGATAAATTGGCGCCAGTATATCGGGAACCCGGCATGAAGCAACTCGGTTCGTCCGGCAATTCGTCGTAGTATTTCGTCACGGGTGCGTTTAAGATAACCCGTAACATCACGAAACCGCGGAGGAGTTATGTCATTGGGGCGCGTGTTGGTCGAAGAATTTCAGCCGGAAGTTTTGCAATGGTTACGCGACCGGGTGGAGCTGGTAGTGGTCAATCCGTGGGTCGAGCCGCAGCGTTGGGAACTCGAAGCCGCGCGCGTCGACGCGGTTATTAGCCGCAAAGGCCAAATTACCCGGAAGCAAATGGAAAAGGCAGGGGGGCGTCTAAAAATTATTGCCCGGACGGGCGTCGGCGTCGATCCATCGCGGGTGGATCTGGAAGCGGCCAAGGAACTGAAAGTCTGGGTGACCAACCAGCCCGGCAGCAACGCCGTCTCAGTCGCTGAATTGGTATTCGGCCAGATGATTGCGCTGGTGCGCCATACCCATGCGGCCGACCGCGCGGTAAAAGACAATCGCTGGAGCGACTATTTGAAATTTATCGGCACCGAACTTGCCGGCAAGACCATCGGCATCGTCGGCATGGGCAATATCGGTGCGCGTGTGGCGATCAGGGCGCGCGCTTTCGAAATGAATTTTCTCGTTTACGATCCTTATATTCCCGAATCTCATGTCACCGCCCTGAACGGCAATTGGGTTGGGCTCAACGAGCTATTGACTGATTCAGATTTCGTTACAATCCATTGTCCGCTCAATCGTGAAACGCGCGGCATGATCGGCGTCAAGGAGCTGGGACGGATGAAGTCTTCGGCGTTTCTCATCAATGCCGCCCGTGGCGGCATCGTTGACGAAACTTCGCTGCTGCAAACCTTGCAACAGCATAAGATCGCTGGGGCCGCGCTCGATGTTATCGCCAGCGAGCCGCCTGCCCAGGATCATCCGTTGTTCAAACTCGACAATGTGCTGTGGACGCCGCATTTAGGGGCAGTGACCCTGGAAGCATCCGAGCGCGGCGAGTGGGGCGCGGCCGAAGAAGTTATCCGGGTGCTCGAACGCAAACGGCCGAAGAATCCTGTGGTGGATGCCGATGAGGCGCGGCTGCTGTTGCCGGCGTGATCAACGGGTGCTTGGCCGGGGACGAGTTTGCCGCGATAGGAACCGGTTACGCTCGGGTCGCTATGGAAATTCTGCGCTGCGATTTGAGCCGAGCTGCGTGATCCTTAATCAATAACACAGGCATCATCAGGCATATTTGAAATCGACGATGATCTGCCGTGCTGCGGCAGATGGGAATCCGCAAGGGTTAGCGCAGCTTGGCTTTGCCGACCTCGACTTGGCCGTCCTTTTTCAATTTGACCACATTCACCGTCCCGGTGTACTCGGGCGAGCCCGAGTAATGGGCGTTTACGTCCCCATTGCCGACGGCAATAGACTGGTTCCAATGGCCGAGGGCGACGTAATCCGCACTGATCGCAAGCAGTTCTTCACGATGGATCAGCCAGGAGCCGATCATTCGGTTGGGATCGCGTTCCTCATCGACATAGTGTCCATGGGCAGCGGCAAGTTGCCAGCGGGTTGTGCGCGGCTGAGGGTTGGCAAGCGGCGACATGTCGGTATAGTCGACATGGGCGTGGCCCCAGATTTCCAATTCGAACTCGGGAAACATAACCGACCTGCCGCAATTTAAGCCAAGGATATTTACATTGGGCACGTCCGCCAGACCGCCGCGCCGGTAAACCGAGTCCGGTGTCAGG
>DASSGE010000622.1:0-4323 GCA_035693605.1 Binatia bacterium | reverse complement strand
CATTGGGTCATAACATACGCCGATTTCAAAGTGGGATGTTCCGAAACGACTGTCTTGCGAAATTCTATCTTACACCAAAAATCGCGCGCATTTCTTCACCCGCCGGGCCGTACTCTTTTGCCAACCGCGGATCGCTCGCTTGCAGTTTCACGTTTTTCAGCGAAAACACTTGCGGGTCGACGTCCCGATGAGCGGGAATTCTGCCCTGGTCGCGCAACATGCGCTGGCCTTCGACGGAGAGGATAAAGCCGATCAGCAGCTTGCCGGCGTTGGGGTGCGGCGCGCCTTTGGCCAAGACCATCGGGTGCACATAGGTGATCACCGGCTCGTCGAAAACATACTGCACCGGACCGCCCTGACCTTTGATGCGTGCCGCGATATGGGCGTAGGTGTTGGTGACGACGTGAAATTCGCCCGCAGCCAAGAGTTGTGCCGTGATGTTGTGACCGTCGCGCAGTCCCGGTTGCTGGGTCGCCAGCGCCTTCAAGAAATTACGCGCTCTGTCTTTGCCCCAGCGCCGTTGCAGGCTGACGTACCACTCCGGATCTTGCACATTTACGCCGATGCGCCCCTTCCATCGCGGCGCTAACAGATCTTCGTATTTCCTCGGCGCTTCAATGGGTTTCACCAACTGAGTGTTATAGGCCATTGAGTTGAGTAGCGAATGGACGTTGATCCAATGGCCGTCGGGATCTTTGAAGCCCTCGTCAAAGGACGCGGCTTCCGGTGGCACGAAGCGCGTGGTGAGACCGGACTCTTTCATGAGCTGCACCTGAAATCCCGCCGAAGTCATGACGTCGACGGCAAAACGGCCGGCTTTCGCTTCGGTGCTGGCCCGTTGTAGCACCCGTTCGCTGGTGCCGCGATAAAATGACGGCTTGATCGCTGGATATTTTTTCTTGAAGGCGTCGACTAAAGTGACGATCTGCTCATTATTAAGTGAGCTATAGAGTACAACTTCGCTTTCGGCGCGGGCCGCTTCGTCTACTGTGGCGGCATGGGTGGAAGAAAATAGGACCGACGCAAGAAAGAGGATGAATGTCGAGCGCAACATGGCCAGTCTCGCTGGTTCAGACGTGGCCGATGAAAAGATCGTCCATCGGCAGCATGGTTTTCATAAGCCCCTGTTCGATCTGATAGCGGTTCATGGCGGCGAGAGTTCGTTTTTCGTTATCGCCCATGACATACGCGTAAGGATCTTCACTTAGGGCGTCGCGTTCCTTTTGGTAACCGGCGATCTCTTCCGCTGACATATATTGGGTCGAAACGTCGCGCGCTTGCATGAAGGCGCGGGTGAGCTTCGCTGGTAAGTCTGGATGCCGTTCGACAACCTCTTTGCGGATCGACAGCACATGCATGATTGGATTGATGCCGGTTTTCCTCACGTAATCGAGAATCTCTTGATTGTCGTCGAACAGAGGCTTCACCCCGGGGTAAGCTGCCATCATCGGTGGGGTTTCGCCGCCGCCGAAGAAGCCGGCGTAGCCGTTATCGCCCGGCACCACTGCGCCGTGCAGTTCGCCCTCGCTGAGCATTTTCGACAGCACCAGCTTCTCGCCGCCAAACGGCGGCGGAGGCTCGATGCGTTGGACCTTAACCGGCAGTTCATGGCCGATGAAAACCTCGCGTCCGGAGACAAACCACTGCATGTCGGTGGTCTTGATGCCATGGGCATCGAGTAAGTAACCCCGGGCCCAGACCACGGCGGTGGCCCCATAACGAAAACAGCCGAACTTTTTGCCTTTGAGCTCCGACGGGTGTTTCAGATGTTTGTCGCAGTGATAAATGTTGCGCTGGCGCGGACCGCGTTCGAAGAACACCGGGAGGGCGAGTAACGGCTGCCCCTTCTCGATGGCGCGCATCAAACTCGCCGCCGAGACTTCGCCGACATCCCATTCGCCATGAAGATATTTGTAGTGGCGCTCGCCGGAGGAGACGAAGTTGGGATCGACGTCGAGTTCGTAGCCTTCGATGCCGACTTTGCCGTCAATGATCGCCTGGCAGCGAGGGTGGTCGGGAAGGCCGAGGGTGATTTTAATTTTGGTCGCCATGAGTTCGCTCCTTGCAAGATTTTGGTTCCAGTCGTTTCAATGGTTCCAAATGTTCCAATCGTTTTCGGATGCCTGGAACGACTGGAACTGCTGCAACGATTGAAACGCCCCGGCGCTACCTAGCGCCGGGAAATATTTCCCGATACCGGTTGCCGATTTGCTGGTAGCGTCTTCCTATATCGAAAATATCCGGCATGCGCACGTCCTGGCCTTCGAGTAATTGGCTCTCGGGCGATTTCACTTTTGGATGGGCCGGCATGCGATTGGTGGTGACGATGATTTTCTGGCCTTCCTCCGAAAGCAGGTAATCGGTGAACAGCGCGCCGGCGAAGGGATGGGGCGCGTTGGCGCTCATGAAGACCAGGCTCGGACTGAGAAAGTAGGGTTGGATCGGCGCGAAGCCGAGCGGCGCACCCTGCCGGCTCAAACTGAGCACAGAGTTGAGATTGGTCTCGACGGCAATTTCATGCTCGCCGGCGGCGAGCAGTTGCGTCATCAAGCGGCGGCCGCGCGAGTGCTGCAAGTTCTGTTCGTTCAAGCGCTTCATGAAGCGCTGGCCGTTGTCTTCGCCGAGGTATTGCATCATGGTGCCGAACCAAACATAGGATTGGCTGTCCATCACAAGTTTATTTTTCCACCGCGGCCTCAAGAGATCTTCGACGCTGCGCGGCAGTTCGTCTTTTTTTACCAGCCGGCTATTGTAGGCGCTGACCATGACGTTGGTCATATAGGTGGTCCACAGGCCGTCTTTGTCTTTGAAGGCGTCACGTAATAATTCTCGTTCCGGCGAGCGGTAGCGTGCCGCGATGCGCTTTTCGATCGACGAGAGCACACCTAATTGTCCACTCAAGACGACGTCCGACAAGGGCTTGCCGACGCGGCTTTCCGATTCGATTCTGGTGATGATCGCGGCGCCGGAGAAGTGCACGCTGGTGGCTTTGACGCCGGGATATTTTCTCATGAAACCGTCAGCGAGCGGTTTCATCGCGGTTACATCCATATTGGCATAGACGACCGCCTCGCCTTCTGTTTTCGCCGCATCCCACAGACGTTGCTGGCGCTCGGCCGGTGGCAGTTTTTCCAATACCGCGAGTCTAGTTTCCGTGCTCTGAGCCCGAAGCAGCGAAGGGGGTATTAAAAATGAGATCCCCAGAACCAAAATCACAACCCAGTGCATGCCGGCCTCAGTATTATTATTTTCTAATGCCCAATTCCCGTTGCACTTCGTGCAGCAACGAAAAGTCGACGAGCTTAGCAATCGGCGGTTGCGCCGTAAGTTTTAATGGTTGGGTAATGGTCAGGTCGATATTGCTGCGCAACGATTCGTCACTGGCGCCGCCCGGGTTTCTCGGGTCGATGGCCTTGATGCAGATATTCGCCGCGCCCTCGATGATGTCGCGCGGATGTTTGAATTCGGCTTGAGCGATTTTATAAGTCTCCTCCGGGCGAGATTGCATGAGCTGGAGGCTTTTCACCATGGCCCGGGTCCAGCGTTTGAGCTTATCGCGTCGATTGTTCAATTGCGCGTCTGAGGTCGAGTACCCCGCCCAGGGCCAGGCACCTAGGTCGGCTAAGACTGCGAGTTCGGTAAAGCCCTGCTTCTTTAAAATCAGCGCCGCGTCGGGATTGAAGGCGCGGGCGTGGATCACGCCGTTGCGCATCGCGGTGATGGAGGTTTCCGCGCCACCGATGGTCATGAAGGTGACGTCTTTTTTGGGATCCATGCCGTTCGCTTGCAACACCATGCTGGCGGCAATTTCGGTGGTCGCCCCGGGTCCGGTGGTGCCGATCACTTTGCCGCGCAGATCTTGAACGCGCTTGATGTCCGGGGCGCCGAGCAAAACAAATAACGACTTGTGGTAAGGAAAGAAGTTGGCTTTGAGGGGCGCGCCGCGCGCGGCCGCGCGCATCGACGAGCCGGCGATGCCGGCGACATCGATTTCGCCGGCCATCAGGGCGGTCACGACGACATTGCTGTTGACGACGATCCATTGAATCTCCAGGTTCTCCTGGGCAAACAGACCGGACCTCATGCCGACGAACAGCGGCAGATAACCAAAGTCTTTGGTCGAGAGCGCGACACGGAAGAGTTCGGCGTGGCTGTCGCGTGCTGAACCGAGCACCAGAGTTGCGAACGACGCGACTATGAAAATCCTAGTGAGATAGCGGTGGGCGAGTTGTTTCATTGCTCTTTACGAGGTGTTGGATTCGGATTGTGTCGTGCCAAGATTGCAAAAAACGCAACGGCAAGAATGTTTTTGGCATTCGTTCC
>DASSGE010000621.1:0-6488 GCA_035693605.1 Binatia bacterium | reverse complement strand
CGGCGGATGTGATACGCGAAGTTAACCAACGCGCCGTGACCAATGTCAAAGAATTCGAGCGGGCGACTCGGCAGGGCCGGCGCGGCGATCGTATCCTGCTGCTTGTACAGCGGGGCGATAACGCGGTATTCTTCGCCGTGAAGCGCAAAGGTTAGGAGGACGTATGTTTGGACTCGGTGTACCGGAACTTATGGTAATACTGGTGATTGCTCTGGTGATCTTCGGTCCGAGCAAGCTGCCGCAGATAGGCAGTGGACTCGGTAAGGCGATTCGTGACTTCAAAAAGGGCGTGACCGAGAAAGAGGACGAGGAGGCGAACGCCAAAAAAGACGGTAAAGATTTGCCGCGCTAAACGGAATCTTAAACGAAGGCCTTCCATCCGGTGAGCACAATTCTGCGCATCGTATCACCGGCCCAACTCGTCAAATTATTTTTTCGAATTCACTGCGACCGTCCTCCTGCAGCAAAACCACAGCGGACTAGGATTTTGACCGCTTTACCCGGTCCAGGTCAGTACTTTACGGGATAACTAAAAGCGAGAGTCTAGAGCTCGCGCGTGGGATAAAATCGGTTTGCATTCTTCCGGCCTAAGACCACGGTGTAGAGAGAAGTTTTGCTAAGTTTATAAACTTTCTCCACCGTCAATCCGGTTGAGGCGATAAACGGTCTGAGTTTTAGGTCGGTGCGCCAGCCCAACCACCGGGTCAGAGGATCGATCGCTTGAGTGATCGATCCGAGTACCGGCATATCCGTGGTAAAATGATTCAAGATCACGATGCGACCGCTCGGTTTGCAGACGCGCTTGGCCTCAGCGATCATGCGAATCGGATCGGGGACAACCGTGACGACATGAAAGGCCATGACATAATCAAACGAGTTGTCGGGGAATGTCAGATTGAGCGCATCCATTTCCATCACTTTGAAATGATGCCAGCCGTTTTCGTGAATCTTTTGACGCGCCCGCGAAAGCATATCGGGCGCCAGGTCGACGCCGGTAACTTCACAGTGGTTGGGATAAGCGGGAAACGAGGTGCCCGTGCCGGCACCGATTTCGAGTATCTTGGCGCCTACCGGGATATCGAGATTCTCAATCACCCGTTCGATGCGGTTGTAGAATAGCTTGCCGAAGATTCTATCGTAGAGAGGGGCGAACTCTCCGTAAAGCTTGCTCTCGTGCGCCTCGATTTCAGCCATGCGCCCCAACCCCAATCAACCACGTCCGACTAGGCGTCGCGGATATCCTTCGGTTGTTTTTTGAAAAAAATCGAAATGTCGCGCTTGCGAAATCGCCATTGCTTGCCTTTTTTGAAGGCCGGAAGAATATTCTTTCTGGCAAATTCATTGACAGTATCCGGACTCATGTCGAGAATCACGGCGACTTGTTTGCTGTTGAGCAGTTCTTCTTCTCTATCCACCATAGACTCTCCGTGCAGTAAACACCAGTAGGCGAAAAAGTTCGTTTTTTCTAACAAGTTCATCTAGGGCTGTCAAGGCAAGAATTGCCTAGCGTCTTCGACCATTTACTAGATTTCGCTCAAAACTTCTGGCGGCTTCTCTCGCGGTGCAAAACGCTTGCGAGAACGGAGAAGTTCCTTTAGCATTACGACGCTTAAGTTCGCTGTGTTCCCACCGAGCAGGGTATTGCCCGAAGCGATGAAGCGCGTATCTGTCCGGACATGAAAAAGTTTCTTAAGTTTGGCGCTTTCATTACCATCACCGGCGTGCTTTTTTTTGTCGTTTGCACGGTTGCCTTTTACTATCGGGTTAGAGTCGGCGAATTTCGCAGTTTTCTCATCGACGAGATCGAAAAAAACTCCGCACTCAAGGTCGGCTTGGGCGCTGCAGACCTTGAGATCGGTTGGGTCACGGGCGTCGGTTTCCGCGACGTGGCAATCGCGATGCCGGAAAGCGCGGTGCCGGAGATCGCCGCCGAGCGGATTACCGCAAGAGTGGCTTTGCTGCCATTGCTCCAACGCAAAATTATTTTTTACGAAATTCGTTTGCAGCGGCCGACAGTCGCACTGATTGGAGATGCCGATGGGCGCCTGCCTCTGCTCGACAAGTTGCTCAAATTACCGCTTCTCAAGCGCGACGATTCGGAGTTTAGTCTGGATCTGCAATCGATCAAAATTCGCAGCGGTGCGGTCGATTATGTCGATCGACGTTCGACCGACAGCCGCGGTGAGTGGCGCTTGCGCAACGCCGACGTTGATATTGAGCGAGTGCGCGGCCAGAAGCTGCGTGAATTCATGAAGGATCTGATCGCGCGACCAGCGGAAGACGACGCCGGCGCTGCGCTCCATTTCGCCCTCAAGGGCCAAATTGATAGAGATAATGTCCCGATGCAACTCAAGGCCTCCGGACGGTTGGTGTTCCCGCAGGATGCGTTGCTCTTTGACCAGGCGCGCTGGCACGCGGACATCGATCTCGTCGATTTCCCCGCGTCGCTGATCAAAGCTCAGCTCGGCGCCCATCTACCGATCAAGTCGGCAAGCGGTCATCTGGCCCAGCGCCTTCACCTAGAAGGTTATCCGGGTAAGCAGATGCGACTCCAAGGCGATGTCGAGTTTAAAAACATTGCTATCGATGCGCCCGAATTGTTGATCGCGCCTTTGACCGGGGCAAACGGCCGGACGTCCTATGAAGCGGAGTGGAGCCGGGGGAAATTAGCGATCAAGCGCGCCGATGCGCGCATCGATGACATCAGATTCACCCTGGCAGGTAGTCTCACCGCGCTCGACAGCGCCGACCCGCATGTGGCGCTGCAGTTGTCTGGGTTGGCGGCACCACTGACTACGCTGCGCCGCTACTTGCCTTCGAGAATTATCGAATCGCCTCTCTGGGAAAAGAGCTTGAACTCGCTTCAGGCAGGCCAGGTTGATCTCAAGGGTGCCGGGGTCAACGCTACTCTGGGTGAACTGCGCCGGCTGGCGCAGACAGGCATCGGCAAACAGCTCTGGTTTGACATGGAATTGTATGACGTCTCGGGCAGTCTTGCAGCCCGCGATACATTGCCATTTCGTGGCGTTTCCGGCCGCGTTAGTTTGAAAGACGGCCGATTGGCGGTGCGCGACGTCAGAGGCGGTTATGGCGATTCCCAATTGCATGACGTCGATGGCAGGTATGATTTAACGCCGAGCGGACGCGGCGGGCTTGAACTCACGGCCCGTGGTGATTTCAATTTGACGGAACTGCGCGATCAGCTCAAAGCCGAGTTTATTTCCGAGCGTGCCGCCAAAATCGCCGCTTCGATCAGCGAGCTTGACGGCCGTAGCCGCGTCGAGTTGACGTTAAAGCGTGCGGCCAATGAACCCCTTCACTTCGCCGGCAAGATCACCTTGGACAACGCCAGGCTGCGCTACGACGATTATGCGTTGAGCGAGATCAAGGGAGAAATCGCATTTTCGCCCCACGAAATCAGGGGAGACAAAATTCGCGCGCAATTGAGCGGCTCGCCGGTGCAGCTCCAACTGACCGTTAAGGACTACGACACCGAAAGGGGCAGCTTCGACCTCGGCGTTGAGTCCACTGGCGTGCGCACCGGTGTGATTACGCGCTTGCTCCTGTCTCAAGGCGCACTCAACGATCCGGGTATCGTGCGCGGCGCGGTCCGCTACCGTGGCGCGTTCGCGGATAAAGGCACGCACAAATTTACCGGTGATCTCGAATTGACCAATGTTCAGCTGATGATGAAACCGCTTTTGCAGCCGCTGCGCGAACTCACCGGAAAAATTAAGATCACAGAAACCGGCATCGACTTCCAAAACGTCAAGGGACTGCTGGTCGGCGCGCCGGCTAACTTTAACGGACGATGGCGTTATGCGGAAAAGCCACCTCTGCTCTTCGACTTCGCGGCGCCGAAGTTGGACGTGACTTATTTGATTTCGCAAATCGATCCCGAGGCCAGCGAGTTTTACGCTAAACTTCAAGCCGAGGGCAAAATTACCCTTGCCAACGGGCGGATCAAGAACTTCGAGTTTAATGATATGAAGAGCGATGCGACGATCGACCGGCGAGTCTGGCGCTTGACCAATTTGACGGCGCGCTCTGCTGGCGGCACGATCGTCGGCGGGACTACGATTTACGACCGGCCGGACACACTCGGGGTCGTCGCCGAACCGAAGATCCAAGGTGTCCCGGTACAGTCGTTTCTCAAATGGTTCGATCTCACCAACACCGAAATGAGCGGCCGGGTCAATATTACAGGCAAGCTCGAAACGGTCGGCAACTCCGACCCGGAACGCAAGCAGAACTTAAACGGCGCGTTTACTCTGCGAATCGAGGACGGCACGATCAATCGTATGCGTGTCTTGGTGCAGCTGCTTAATTTACTCGATCTGTCGCGCTGGTTTACTTTGCAGTTGCCTGATCTCACCAAGCAAGGGATTCGGTTTCGCGCCATCACCGCGGATTTCAAAGTCGTCAAAGGCGTCTACTCGACGGAAAATCTTCTTGTCGACAGCAGCGACCTGCGTATAACCGGGGTCGGCAAGATCGATGTGCCCAAGGATGAATTGGACTTAGTCGTTGCCGTGCGGCCGTTTGCCGGAATCGACTCGGCGATCAACCAGATTCCGATACTCGGTCGTGGCATCGCCGCCATCAAGAATTCCTTCCTTGTCGCCAGCTTCAACATCAAGGGCAAGATTCAAGATCCGACGATCACGCCGGCGCCACTTGGCACTCTTTCGGAAATGTTCTGGAGCGTGCTTGGCATTCCGAAAAACATGATCGGACTCGGTGAGGGCGAGAGGAAGGACGAGCCCACCGAACCGGTGAAACCGGCGCCGAAATGACGCCTAAGTTAACGCTGTATTCGCGAAGCGATTGTTGTCTTTGCGACGAGATGAAAGCTGTTATTCGGCAAGTTGCCGCGACGACCTCATTTGATTTAGAAGAAATCAGTATAGATACGAGCGGCCAGCTTCAGGCGCTCTATGGTGATCAAGTGCCGGTGCTGTTCGTCGATGGGCGCAAGGCGTTCAAATACCGCGTCACAGCTGATCAGTTGGCAAAACGAATCAGCAGAAAACGCTTGAGACTCTTCGCGGATATCGCGAGTCTATTAGGAAAGGGATCGTCATGAACGGAACGCGTCCGCATCTATCGTTGTTGATCTTGATGTTGGCTCATTTGCAACTGGCCTCGGCCGCCGACCGTCTCATCGGCGTGCAGTCCGCTCGAGTGATGTCCCAGTCGATGCCTTGGATCGCCGAGGAGACCGGCATATTTCGCAGGTACAATTTGGAATTTCCGCTGGTCTACATCGGTACCTCGCCGTTAGCGACGGCGGCGATGTTGGGCGGCGAGGCGCAGCTTTTGATTGACGGTGGGGTCGGTCTGGTGCGCACGGTGGTGGGCGGCAACAACGATCTGGTGTTCATCGCCGGTATCAAGAATCATTTGACCCAGAGCATTCTCGCCAAGCCCGAGATCAAACGGCTGGAAGATTTGCGCGGCAGGAAAGTGGGTGTCACGCGCATCGGCGCGACCACGCACTACTTCGCCCTTCAGGCTTTCAAACGGCGCGGCATGGAAGCGGGTAGAGATTACTCTATGGTGCAGACCGGTGGCGCGCCGGAGATGCTGGCTGCGCTCGTTTCCGGAGCCATTGACGCCGGCACGATGTCGGCGCCTTGGGATGCGCGGGCAATTTCCCAAGGCTACCATTATGTTGTCTATGGTCCCGATCTGCGCATACCCCAAGTGGCTGTATCGTTCATCACTCGCCGATCTTTCATGGCACAAAACTCGCCGCTGCTTGGCCGCTTCATGCGCGTCATGGCCGAGGCCGCGAAAACTCTCCACACGGATAAGGAAATCGTTTTTAAAGTGCTGAGCAAATACCTGCGCATCGAAGACCGCAAGGTGCTCGACCAAGCCTATAACGCCGAGATCAAAGCACTCGAGCCGCGCATGGAGCTGCGCGTCGAAGCGGTGCAAGCGATACTCGACGACATCTCGGTGACCGATGCGCGGGCAAAAAAATACAAACCGCAGGAACTTTACGATCGGCGTTACTTGGACGAATTGGAAAAGAGCGGCTTCATGGACAAGTTATGGGGAGGCGCGAAATGAATTTCAATGGTTGATCGCCGAGCCCGAGATTATGCTTTTTCAACAAATCTACCCGCTGGCGATGAGCGTGCCTGCATCGACTGTTGGTTTATCCCCTGGAAGTCGCGGTTACGAAGTCGGCGACACGGTGTTCGCTGACAAACCTTCCACGCTGATCTCGCAGCTGGAACAGCTGCTGACGGCTCGATATTAAATCCGTGGTGTAATCGACCCCGTCGAAAATCTGCTGCGCCCCGTCACGGCTGGAATCGGTGGCCGACCACGGTCATTTTTACTCGCGAAGCCGGGTAGGATGCACAAAACAGATGACAATAGTTATCCCTCGAAGATTGCATTGGCGATGGAGGCTTTGTGACGGATGCGCAAAATTGGCGTGTGCATTAGCTGCTCCGTTTTTGTGCGCCCAGCGC
>DASSGE010000620.1:0-5872 GCA_035693605.1 Binatia bacterium | reverse complement strand
AAAATCTACGGATGGACATCTTCCAAAAACCAATCCGTAGGAATTTCCCGTCCCACTCGTGCCTCGCGCGCGCGCGCCAAGACTTCGCTTCCCACTGCCGCAAACTGCAAACCGAGGCCGACGTTGTTACAAAAACAGCTGATCGCATCTTCCTTGACGCGCCCCGGATGCTGGCCATTAACCAACTGCGTGATCGCCGGCAAATCCCAGATCGCCGTGTCTTCGCGGGTAATCGGATGATGCCAGCCTTCGGCGACGTCGGGAATCGACTGCGGATCGACACCGATGGCGATTTGAAACGGCTTGGCCTCACGCCAGTGAATAATCAGCGGATCGGCGCACTTATAGGTTAGCGCATCGAGCTCGCATGGCTTGACGCACGAGACATGCATGCCGGGTTGTAAAACTTCACCGGGAAACAGCGGCGAAATCGAGTTGGTCGTGCAGATCACCATGTCGGCGTCCGTGATCGCCTCGGCGGCGCTGGCCGATTCGATGAGTTCCGCGTTCACTTTGCCGCGCCATTCTTCGACGAACTTGCGGCGTGACTCGGGCGTCGGGCTGAATACTCTGACCCGTTTCAAATCACGAATCATCGCCATCGTGACCAGATGCGCGCTCGCCTGCCAGCCCGATCCGAGCAGAGCCATGGTCGTCGCATTCTTTCGCGCCAGATAACGAGCGGCAATCGCGCTCGCGCCGGCAACACGCAACTTCTGCACGTAACCGTCGGGAAAGATCGCCAAGGGCTCGCCGGTCTCAGTGCTAAACAACATGATCAAACCGACATAACGATCACCGCCGGCTACCGGCAGCTTATCTTTGCGCACGGCGCCGGCCTTCTCGTACCACTTGACCACGCTGGAGTTGAGCCGAAGCGCGGCAATGCCGCGACCCGGCAGCACGCCGCTCATGGTTTTGTATTCGTAAAACTCGTTGGCTTTAGTCGGGCTGAAAACATCGTAACGCGGCACCGTGGCCGCCATGCCGTTGCCGAGATCTCGGTAAGCTTCCTCCAACACGTCGAGGCAGGCACCCACAGGGAGGATCTTTTCGATGTCTTCGTTGGAAAGTATTAGCATGACCACCTCCGCAATAAGTCGCCGTCCGATTACACCACTGACGGCGTAGGCCACTATTAGTGACCATGCTGATTTTTTGCAAGGTACGGCGATTTGACAGACCAACCGGGATTGGTGTTTGATCAAGAATGATGAAATTCCCGACACGACGCTTGTTAATTCCTTTATCGAGCGTGGTCTTGCTCGCGTTCGCGATCACGGCAGTCCGAGCGCGCGCCAATCCCTATCTTCCAAAGCCAGGCGAACCACCGGTAACGGTATATCTGTCCACTTGTGCGGTAACCGGCGGCTTCATGCATGTCTATACAGCGCTCGACCAAAATATCTTTGAAAAGTACGGCATCCAGGTAAAGCATGTCGTGATCCGCGGCGGCACCAACGTCAATTTAGCGGCGCTGGGATCGGACGAGGTGCAGTTTCTTTACTGCGCTGCCGATTCGACCATGGGCGCCATGGCAGCGGGGCGAGATGCCATGCTGATTGCATCGCCGCTGGTTGGCTTGCCGTATATGATCATCGCGCGAAAAGAGATTCGCACGGTTCAAGACTTGAAAGGCAAGAACATCGCCATCGGCACCGTCGCCGGCCTGCCCTTTCGGTTGCTGACGACCTTCACCAAGAAGTTCGGCCTGACCGACACCGAGATCCGTCCCATTGGCGGCACCCAACCCGAACGTTATGCGGCACTGTTGCAGGGCCTAGTTCATTCATCTGCATTTACGCCGCCGATGGATGCGCGCGCCAAGAAGGACGGCCTTAATATCGTTTATCACTTGAATGAGTTAGGGTTGCCATCGATCTACAGCTCCCTCCATACCAATGCCAAGTCATTGCGCGACCGCCGACAAACTGTGCAGCGAGTTGTCGCCGCTCTCGCCGAAGCGGTGCAGTTTGCCGAGGCCAACCCGGATAAAGCCAAAGCGGCCGTCGCCAAAGCGCTGCGCGTCAACGACGACGGCGTGCTGCAATCTTCATACGAGGCCTACGCCAAACGCCATGTAAACCGGCGGCTCATCGTGCCGACGAACGCCGTTGCCGACTCCATCGAGATGACGCGGGAGGCGGGATTAAAAACGACGAAGAAAACCCACGAGATTGTCGACAATAGCTTTGCCGAGAATTTGGAAAAAAGCGGTTTCCTAAAAGAACTATGGGGCGGCAAGCTGCCGAATTGATTATTTGGAGAGATAATTATGCTAAATCCAACCGGCCTCGTTAACGGCCACTACGAATGCCGATCCTTCGCCGAATCGTTACCCATTCTCAAAGAATTTCTCGCTCTCGAAGTCGTCGGCGAAACCGACGGTGCGAAGATCGTTAAGCATCCCAACACCGGCTGGCGAATGATCATCCACCAAAACGGCGATGCTGCGCCGATCAAATCCATGCGCAACCATTACGGTGTGCGCGTCAGAACTAATGCCGAGGTCGATCGCGCGACGGAATATTTGGAGAGACGAAAGAACGATTTCGGCATTAAAGTCATCAAGCCGCGCGAAAACCACAACGCCTATTCGGTGCATTTTTACGAACCCGGCGGCAACTACTGGGAGATCGAGTCATACGAGAACGCCATCGAGCAAGGCATGGGCAAGACCACCAACCCGCACTGGTCCCAGCCGCTGCCTGAAGACAGATTCTCCGGCAAAGGCTATGTGCCCCAAGCGCTAACCCATGGGACCTTAGAGAATGACGATCTCGCCGCTTCCGAGCGCTTTTACAAAGAAGCCCTCGGCCTCGAAGTGATCAAGCTCTGGCCCAGTTCCTGTTACATCAAACATGCCGACACGCCATGGTATGTCGTCTGCATCCAGGCACAAAACCCCAACCGACCGAGACTGTCGCGTTATCAGCGTTTCACCCTCGCGTTGGATTCCCGAGAAGCCGTATACGAGGCCCATCGCGAACTCACCGGAAGTCGCGAACCTTGGCAGCTGCGAGACTTAGAAAGTGTTCGTGAAGCGAACGGCGCCGCATCGTTTATCTTTGCTGACCTCAACGGCAACTGGTGGGAGATCACTAGCGCAATGGCTTAATCTATTGGCCTTGGAGCTACGCAGTCGACAATGCCAAGCCGCCATTTCGAATTTTTTTGAGCCAGTGATCGTCAATCCATTTTGGATCGCGTGCGACACCCGAACTAGATTTCTCGCTTCGCTCGAAATGACAAAATGACACGGCGGTCATTCCACGCGAAGCGAGGGAGCTTGCCGGATCGATCGACAAACCATGAGCAATGCACCCATCGCCGCAGAGAATTATAACCCGTCGCGCTTCTTCTATGGCTGGTATATCGTTGCAGTCGGTATTCTCGTCAACATCGCCGGCACGTTCGCGTTTTCCAGCACGCTGAGCATTTTTCTCAAACCGATCACCGAAGAGTTGGGTGTGACGCGCGGCGCGTTTTCGCTGATCCGCACCTTCGAAATCGGCGTCGCCGCGCTGATCGTGCCGCTGCTCGGTCCCTGGATCGATCGGCATGGCGGGCGCGGCGTGCTTGTCCTCGGCGTGCTAATGGAAGGGGCGGGTCTGTTGCTTTCGAGCTTGGTGCACAGCTTCTGGCAGTTTGTCCTGGTGCGCTGTTCTCTGGTGATCGCCGGCGAGGCACTGCTCGGCTCGCTGGTCATCAACGTGACCATCGCCCAATGGTTCATCCGTAAACGCGGCCGCGCCATGGGTATCGCCAACCTCGGCACCGGCATCGCCAAATTGAGCATTCCCATCGCCGCCGCATCGCTATTCGTGCTCGTCGGCTGGCGCTACACCTGGGCGATTTTCGGCGTCATCGCACCGCTACTGGTTGTTGCCCCAGCGCTCATCTTCGTGCGCCGGCAGCCCGAAGACTTAGGGCTTCGTCCGGATGGCGACCCGCCGTTGACCACCGTTACCGAGCCGCGAGAACCCACTCCTGACGAGAAACGAAAACAAGCAGCGAAAAACTCCGACGAAGCGGTGTGGAGCCGTGCTCAGGCGATACGCTTACCGGCGTTCTGGGTGCTCGTCATCACCTTCGGCATCGCCAGCGTCGGCATTGCCGGCTTAAATCTTCATATATTTTCTTACGTCACCGACATCGGCCACTCGCCGATCGTCGCCGCATCGTTCATGAGCACCATCGCGATCACCCAACTGGGTTCGACGCTGATCTGGGGTATGCTTGCCGACAAATTCGATATTCGAAAGGTGTCTTGCATTCAGTTTTTGATCCAAGCCATCGGCTTGGTGATCACCATCACCAGCCGGCAAATTTATTTCACCTATGTCGGTTTTTTTCTCTATGGCACGGGTTTGGCGGGAAGCTTCGTCTTGCGCGAAGTGATCTGGGCAAACTTCTTCGGCCGGACTTCACTGGGCACCGTGCGCGGTTTATCGATGCTGTTCTCGCATCTCTTCGCGGCCAGCGGCGCGCCGTTCTTCGGCTTCCTGCATGACCGGACCGGCAGCTACGATCTCTCGTTTACGATTTTTTCCTGCGCGCTGTTCACTTCGGCGTTTTTGGTGCTGCTAGCGAAGCCGCCGCGGTTTCCCGTCAAGACAAACGTCGAAATTTGCAAATCCCAATGACACTAATCAATCCCGACAAACAACTCTTCCGGCGTCAATCGCCGCTTCGAGAGTCCTTGCTCGTGGCTGTAGAGCGCGAAGCGCTCGATGTTCTTCCGATTCGCTTCAAGGCCGTTCTTCCAGGGATCGAAGCTGCACAACTCATTCTGCCGTTCCAGTTCGCGCCGACCCCACATTACGATCGACCAGTTTGGATCGATCCATCGTTGGGTGGCGCGGGCGCGGGCTTGCTCGAAGATATCGAAGAGCGCGCGTGGAAGATCGGGATGCTTCTGCGCTAACTCTTTCTTGTAAGCGAGCACGTGCATGATCGGAAAATAGCCCTCTTCGCGCAGATAGCGCTCTTCTTCGGCTTGTGGATCGGCGAATAGACGGGCCAAGTTTTTACTGCCGTCACGGAAAGGTTTGGGTAGCCGTGACACAAACATCGCGTGGATTTTGCCATCGACAAAGTCTTGCTCGATTTCCGCCATGCTGCCGCGGCTTTCGATCTTCAAATCCGTCGGCAACTCGACGTCGATCACTTCCTTACCCGGCGTAATCCAAGTCACCGACTTTCGCTCGACGCCGTAAAAATGTGTCAAGTCGCCCTTGGCGCGCACTCCCAAAGTATTTTGGTATCCGCTCAGGGCGATGCGCTTACCAACTAAATCTTTGGGCGATTGAATACCGCAGTTCACGTTTTTGTACATTTGCGACTGGCTGAACAGCCGGCGCGGAAAAATCGGCACGGCATGCACCGGCATCCCTTGATCGACGGCGATGCAATACGATGAGAAAGATAATTCCGCGGCATCGAACTCGAAGTGCTGCAGGAACCGCTCATGTCTTCCCTGCTGGGGATCGCACTCGATATACTCAATATCGACGTCCGGATGCTGAATGCAGCCTTCGAGCAGAGGCGCGTGGCGATCGTAAGAGCCCAAGGCCAAAGTAATTTTCAACTTCGTCATGGCATGACCAAGTATCGAACCGCGCTGGGTTCGTCAACCACCGGCGTTAACCGACCGATTTCTCGCGCTGCTACAAATTACAATCCCAGAAAATCCGCTCACTGCAAAACCAATCGGCCTAAGTTCAGTGATGAACTTAGGCCGATTGGAGTGGGCTGCGAACAGCTGAGCCGCGCTAAAGTCTAGGAATCGCGCTGCTTGATCTTCTCAAGCAGTCCCTGCACCGAAGTGCGCGCAATCTCGCGCTCGAATTGCGCGCGGAAGTTGCTGACG
>DASSGE010000619.1:0-14605 GCA_035693605.1 Binatia bacterium | reverse complement strand
CGCGAGGTCGCAGCTCAAATGTCAGAGGTCAATGTTAAAGCGTTGCACCGAGGGAAGAGGAGTAAGCCGGAGGCAGCGATTGCAACTATCGCAATTACCGAGTTATCCACCATCAATCCCGGTTCAATTGTTTACGTGATTGCGTTTGTCACGACTCAGTCTAAAATTGAAATCGGCAACTCGACCCGGTCAACGACTAACGGTGAGCACTGTTCGACCTTCGACCGCTGATCTCCGAGCTCTACTCTCGAGTATTTGGGCAATTATATGTGCCGCTTGCGCCATGCGGTCGGCGGCTAAAAATGCCGCCTGGACGCGCGCGCGACCGTTGCGGGCCAATGCGGCGCGATATTCCGGCTGCTTGGCCAAACGCACGAGCCCCTGCGCCAGAGCCTCGACATCGTGCAGTGGGACTTTTGCGAGCGCGCCGCCATCGTCAATTTCTTCAATCGGCGGTATCGCGTAGGCCAGTGCCGGCAATCCGGCAGCCATCGCTTCAAGCAAGCTATTGGGCATGCCTTCGCTGTGACTCGGGAATACGAAGATATCGGCGGCGGCAAAGTAGTCCCAGATTTTTTCCGGTGGGCAAGCGTCGATCAGACGGCTCGCGCTGTCCGGGCTGGAGTCTTGCTGCAGGTAGGATGCAAGTTTAGCGGAGTCATCGAACCCTGCTTTAACACCGACCATCCAACAAATCAGCTCAGGCGCGCTTGCGCGCGCCGAGATCATCGCGTGGGCCAACTCAAAAACTCCTTTCGCCGCAGCGATTCGCCCAAGATAGAGAACCACCACAGCGTCATCGGTGACAGCGAGCTCGCGGCGCAGGCGCCGGCGCGTTTCCGGCGTCACGGCAGGCGGAACATCGACACCGCGCGCCAGGACGAGATGGCGCCTCGGCGCCAAGGCGGTGGGCTTGAGCTTCAAAAGCGCGGCTGCGCAATCGCGCAGTTCACGGCTTTGATAAAACACCAAATCCATCGCGCGCAAAGCGCGGCACACCGCATTGGCATAAGACGAGCGCGCCGCGACACGCACGTCATTGCCGGTCGCCCAGCCGGCGACGGGGACGCCAAGACGCCGGCCCAAGCGCCAGGCAACGCCGCCCGCGCCTACCAGATTGAACGAAAGAATTGCGTCATAAGGTGCATGGTGGTGGCGTCGAACGATCTCGCTTACACTTGCCAGGTATGCAAAACGGTCGCACCAAAGCGCGCCGCCCACGCGCGGCAGCTGCCAGTAAGCCGGCCGATAGACCGGGATTTGCGCGCGTACTTCATGCGTCTGCATCTTTTCATAGCTACGCCAACGCGAGGACAGCGAACCTAACCCGCGCGGGACGTAGGGTCGCGGCGCGACGACATCGACCTGATGGCCGAGCCGGCGCAGCGCCAAAACCGAGCGCTCATTGAACGCGCCGGAATAAACATGGCCGCTGTGCGGATAGTTGGAAACGACAATCAGCAGGTTCATTGAGTAACTCGGTCAACCGCGCCAGAATTCGACAGGCTATCGTCGGAAAATAGCGATTGCTCCGGCTCGGCCATCCAGCTCTCGACCGGCAACTCAGGCAGGAAAGTACCAGCGTTGCCCGCGATCTAGCTAACTCGCTCGTGCGCCAGCGTACGCTCGCGCCGGAGCAACGTTTGATTTTTCTCTCGTTGGACGGCGGCGCTGCCCACCGCGGCAGCTAACGCCAACACCAGCCACTGCGGTTTACGGGTGAGATAGGTGTGCGCCAGATTGGCGCTGAGAACGCAGACCAACAGAGCCAAAGGCAATCTTCCGAGCGGCCCATCACGGCCGCGCCATGCAGATTTCAGGCAAAGATAGATGCCGATAAAGTACGGAAGCGCGCCGATTATGCCGACTTCCAACAACAAGTAAAAAAATGAATTATGCGCATCTTTGGTGCCCCACAACTCGCCGGTCCGGCGTCCGAGTTCGTCCCATAGGGCAACTGGGTGCCAACCGATAAGCGGGCGCTCAAGGACCATGCTGAGCGATGCCTGATTGATTTGTCGGCGATTGACGATGTTGCCGGCGTAACTCTCTTCAAAGCGGGTCAGAATAGTCGGATGTATCGCAATCATCGCGCCCGTAAAAGCTACTACGGCGATGGCCAGCAGGGCCAACGTTTTCCCCTGGCGCCTGGCGCGCGAAGGAAGAAAATATACCCCGAACGCTAACGCAAATCCGACCAGACCGGCACGTGAACCGGTGCGCACAATGATCGTCAACAGCGGCAGAATTGCGCTCAGCAGCAGCCATTTTCGATAAAGCTGGCGGATGCTGCCATCAAGAGCGAGGCCGGCTACGATCAAAGCCGCAAGCGCCATACTGAAGGCGAGAAAATTGGGATTGTAGTTGAGAGAGGTGATCCGTTCGCCCAGACGGCCCTCGATGGCAACGGTAAAACCAGGCAGTTCTAAAAGAACGGCCGACGCCAGCAGCGCCGCCGAGACTGCGTAGACGAGAACAAAGCGGCGCGCCAGTTGATGATTTTGCAGCAGACTCGAAGTGGTCCAGAACAACAGCAGCAATTGCCCTGTGGTCGAAATCACCGACACGTACTGACCCCAATACACGGAGTCGACAAAGAGACCGTGTACCAGACAAATGAGTAGATAGGTCAGAAAATAGCGCAGCGGCAGATTGCACACAGGAAAGCTGCGCTTGCCCGAAAGTGGATTGTAAAAAAAGAAGTAGCTGGCTATGAACAACAGACCGGAAATCTTGGCAAAGGAAAAAGACGAGGAGGTGAATCCCAAATCTGCGGCTTCGAATGGTAAGCTTCCCGCTAACGCGAGAGCGGACCAACGCACCAGCGTCGGAATTGGCCGGCGGATAACCGTAGGCGTTCTGGCGCTCGGCGCGCGTCCTGCCCAGGGCGACCATAGTTCGCGCGGCAGCGAATGAGATGCCGCCGGCATCATTGCAGTATCCCCGCTGCCGCTGTCACGGCCTGCGCTGTCTCGCCACTGGCGCCACGTCCATGTATGTCGAGATGTTGTTCGCGCTGTAACCAGCTTTCGAGAACGAAAATATTCCACAGCGGTTCGACGGCGCAGCCGCGATCAACCGCACGATCGAGCTCGGTTAAAACAGATTTGCCATCGATCCAGCCGGTCCGCGCGAGAATCGAATCATTGAACAACTCGCGCGCACGGCCGCGCCACTGGCGCGCCAGCCAGCGCAGCACTGGAATGGTAAAACCGCGCTTTTTTCGCCAAGCGATGGCCCGACCGATGCGGCGGCTGGCGATCGCCCGTAGGGGCGCTTTAAGACGGCCGCCGGCAAGCCGAACGCCGACAGGCAGAGCTGAGGCGAACTCCCAAAGTTGCTGATCGAGAAAAGGCGCCCGCGCCTCGAGACCGTGAAACATTGTCGCCCCGTCGATCTTTCTCAAATATTCTCCAATAAATCGGCCACGCCGTTCAAAATTTGCCAAGCGCTCGACCCAACCTTGCGCGCCAAACTCTTCGCTCCAGGGGATATCGGCCAGATTCTGTCTGAAACGTCGTCCGAGCAAGTTTCGCTGGCGATATGCGGCGAGTGCGTATGTCGGCTGGAAATAAACCGGCAGCCCGCCCGCGGCGTAGTCGCACAGCGACGCGGCGCGCTTGAGCGGCCCCACGCGCGGCAACAAGCGTCGTGCTAAATCGCTCAGCCCCGGCAGTCGCAACGACAATTGCTCGCTTAACCACAGATGGCGGTGGCGTGGATAACCCAAAAAAATATCGTCGCCGCCATCTCCGGTGAGCAATACCTTGGCCTGCGTCCGCACCGCCCGAGAGACTTGCAACATTCCCAGCGCCGATGCGCTGGCGAACGGTTCGTCAAACGCCGCCAGCATTTCGTCCAGCGGCTCGGTACCCTCGGCAGCGATGGGAATGACTCGATGGCGCAATCTTAGCCGCTGCGCGGTGGCAATCGCGCCGCACGTTTCATCGCTAGCATCGCCGGGCACGGCAATCGTATAGGCCGTAACGTCAGCGCCAAGCTGCGCTAGCGCCCAGCACACCAAGCTGCTATCGATGCCGCCGCTGAGCAATACCCCGACCGGAACATCGGCCTGCAGACGAACTGCAACCGCATCAAGTAAGTAGCGCTCGGTTTCGGCCACTGCGTGAGAAAAACCAACGCGCGACGACGCAGCGGCTGCGGCGGGCGCCTGCCAATATCGCTTTTGGCCGATGTTGCCGTCACACCATTCGAGAATAGTTGCCGGCGCGAGCTTTACAATGCCGCGATAAATGGCGCGAGGCTCCTGGACAAATCCCCAGCGCAGCACGTCGAGCATGGATTCTTCGTTTAACGGGCCGGCAAACCCGCCCTGGCGCAACGCCCCGACCGTTGACGCGAAAGCGATCTGCCGGCCGCGCACCGCGTATGCCAGAGGTTTGACCCCCAGGCGATCGCGCACCAGAAACAACTTTCGCCGCCGAATGTCCCAAAGGGCGAAGGCAAACATGCCGCGCAATCGCTTGACCATTTCGACCATGCCCCATGCCTGATAACCATGGAGCAGCACTTCAGTGTCAGTCGCGCTGCTGAACACGCTGCCATTCGCCCGCAGCTGCTCACGCAGATCGTGAAAATTATAGATCGCCCCGTTGAAGACAACCGCAACCTCACCGTCGAGTGATGTCATGGGCTGGCGGCCGTTCTCGCTCAGATCGAAGATCGCCAGTCGTCGGTGTCCGAGCACTGCGGAGCCGAAGCTGCCAATGCCATGATCATCCGGGCCACGGCGCGCCAGCGCAACGCTCATTCTTGCCACCGCAGCGAGCTTTTCCGGCGCGACGCCCGGCCCGACAATTCCAGCAATGCCACACATAATTGCAGTCTTCTTCGACTAACGGCCGTTGAGTTGTGGGAGAACTCCTACTTCATACCCTCGACGTTGGAGAGCCAACGCGGGGCGCGCAGGAGTGCACCGATGCGCTCTTTGAACTCTTTGATCCTGATGAAATTGTCGACGCCGAACAGCGACAACAGCGCGTTGAAATAGGCGCGCGGTTCCAATGGGTAGGCCCTGATCGCACACCAAAAGGCGGCGCGGCCTTGCGCCAGCCTGCGGTTATAGCAGCGCAGGACGCCGAGCGTTACCCAATAACGGCTAAAGGCGCGGGGATCGCTCGCGAAGTAAGCGCCATAACGCACCAGTTGCGCTTCTTTGCCTTTTAACACCGTCTCGTTGTTGGCCGAGAGACGGTTTTCGTGGACCGAATAGAGCACGAGCGGCTCCTGGATGAATTCAAACTGGTAGTGCTGTGCGATGCGGATCCACATATCGTAGTCGCAACAACCGACCATCTGTTCGTCGAAACCGCCTGCCCGCTCAAAACACTCTCGGCGCACCAGCACGGCCGAGGGTCCCCCGACACAATTGCCGGCGCACAGGGCGCGCAGAACATCGCCACGTTCTTTCGGCAGCACCGTGGCAATCTGCCTGCCGGAATCTAAGTCAATGCGAATATAACCGGTGTAAACCGCACCGACCTGCGGACCGCTGGCATCGAGCAGCGCCACCTGTTTGGCCAATTTGTCGCTTAACCAGACATCATCGTCGTGCAGAAAAGCGATATATTCACCCCGCGCCAACAGCAGTCCGGTATTGCTGCTCGCGCTTTCGCCACGATTTTGATCGTGGCGGTAGTAGCGCACGCGCTCGTCGCCACAGTCGGCGACGAAATCGCCAGTATGATCAGTCGAAGCATCATCGATAATAAGCACTTCGAAATCGCCAAAGGTCTGATTGAGCACGCTGTCGACGGCCCGACAAAGCGACAGCGCGCGATTGTGCGTGGGAATAATGACGCTGACTTTCGGCATCTGCTATTCCTCGTGGGTTAAACAGTCCGAGCGCGCCGGCTGGCGAGCACGCGATTCTTGACCGCAACCAAGCGATCGAAGTTTTTGCCTGCCAACACCGCGGCTAGCCAATATAGATAGGCGTGCAGATGGTAACGATCGAGCTCGACGGCGCTGCGCAAGGCCGTAGTGCCGCGCTGCAACTCGCCGCGGCGGCAGAGCTGAACGCCGAGAGATAAATAATAGCGGCTGGTTTTTTTGCGAAACCCACCATGAGATCCGTATTTTACCAGCATCAACTCCAGACCTTTGGCCAGGGCATTGAGGTCCGTCCAAATCTGCACCCCATGAACTCGGTATTTCAGCAGCGGCTGCTGCAAACATTCGAAATGACAGAGTCGCGCTAAACGCAACCAGAGATCGTAGTCTTGAAAGCTCGGCAAACTTTCGTCGAAGCCGCCCGCCGCGATCAGAAATTCACGGCGCACCAGGACGGAGGATGTGCCGCCGACCAGGTTTTCGCTCAATAGTGAGGTGGCGAGATTGCCGCTTTGCGCCGGCACGATTTGCCGGCAAATCTTGCCATCGGCAACGATATCGTAACCCGTGTAAACCACGCCGACATGAGCCGGACGCGCTTGCAGAAGTTCGACCTGCAGTCCAAGCTTATTCGGATACCACTCGTCGTCATCGTCGAGAAAAGCCACATAAGGCGAGGCGCTCGCCGCAATCCCGGTATTGCGCGCGGCGGCACCGCCGCGCCGTTGTTGATGGCGCACCAAGCGAACACGAGGGTCGCGGCAATTCTCGACTGCAGCGGTGCTATCGGCAGTACCGCCGTCATCCACGACAATCACCTCGAAATCGCCGAACTGCTGCGCCAATACGCTATTTAACGCCGCCGGGAGAAATTCGCCGCGATTGCGAGTCGGTATAACAACGCTTACTTGTGCCATTTAATCCGTCCGGCCGAAGTACTCCTGAAATTGGCGCCGGACATGACGCGGGCGGTTGTCGATAAAGCGGCGCACCGCGTCGACACCGTCAACAAAGTTCTCGCGCGAGCGTGGCCAGAGCGCCCAATCGACGCCGAGATGCGGCTCCAGCTCCGACACCAGGCGATCGAATCGTTCGCGCAACTGCGCTGGCGCGAAATCACGGACGAGCAGTTGCTTGAAACGGCCATAGAAGCGCTCGCGGTAGTCCGAATTACGCAAAAGGCTGCGCATAAGTTGCGTACTGGCGAGGTAACGATCTTCGTCCTGATGGCGGCCAACACCGCCGTAAGCGAGATCGTCGCGACGCCGCTCGCGCACCGACCATTCCAGCGTTCGGTGTTCGGCGCCGAGTTCAGCATTAAAGGCAGCGTCGCTATCCCAGGACAACCAACGCCACGGATGGCTGCCGTCGGTCTTGCGAAACGCGAGGTGATTGTTGTGCGGCCAATCGTAGTTCCCGGCAAATATATTGAACAGCAAATAGTCGGTGAAGTTCTCGATATCGATGAGTTGCGCTATACGGCGAAACTCAGCATCGTCGGCTAAATTCAGCCTGGCAGTAAGCTCGAGCAAATTTCTCCATGACGCTGGATTCGGCTCGTGGTCCGGCCATTCGGCGATTTCATAACTCCCAACGCCAAAGCGTTCGCGCAGATAATCTTTATCGATTTTGCTCTGTAAGTGGTAAACACCCCAGGGAGTCCCGTTGAGCAGCAACATGACCGCGGCGCTGCGCGGCACCAGTCCGCCCGCCGCCGCGTACGTCGAGCGGAAAAGCTCATGACCGAGGCGATAATTGACGTCGATGCCAGCAGCGCGTAGTACGACCGCACGTTTACCCGCGGAAGTTTCGGGCTTTAGCAATTGGCCGTTGTCCGGCCTCTCGAGGGCGCTACTCGAATATGACAGTTGAAAAGATTTTTTACGCGATTCCCGAGTGAAGTTGCCGTGAATTCCTGCTTCGGCAGGGAATCGCATCGCTTGTCCCTGGCGGCCTTCCAGATACTCGACATGCGCCGGTCGCTGCCATTTGGCACCGCGCTTTTTATAGTTGACATAGATTCCGGCATGGCGATTCCACAGATGCACCGGATCGAGCACCAACGAGAATACCGGCAGGGCGTAGTCGGCGCCGATCACAAAACTGCTCAATTCTACCGGTCCCGGCGCACCCGCGGCCGAAAAACTGCGAAAGCGCAGCACCGCCGTGCGTTCGATCGTGATCGGTTGATTATAAATCGCGCTCGCCGCGTCGGGAGTGCTGCCGTCCAGCGTGTAGTGAATTGCCTTTCCGGCATCGCTCGCTAAGGCCACCCGCAATGGCCGTGGGTAAAACCCCGACGCAAAATCGGCGTCGACTTCAGGCGCAGAAATCGCCGCAGCATCGCCGCCATCCTGCAATCGCTCGGTCAGGCGCTTGAGCCATTTGCCGCCTTGGAATTGCCCCAGAGCGTGTTGTTGAATCAAGATGGCATTGCGCCTCGGCTGCATCGCAAATAGCGCCGCCGTTGCCAACAGCAGCGTTACCAACAACGCGAAGCGCCACAGAAATTTACTCCGTTCGGAAAACATCATCGCGACCGGCGAAAAACAATCAACCCCAGGCTCCGTGCGCGTTGAAAAACACGTTGAGCCGGTGCACCGGCGCGTTCTTGGCCACCGCAGCATGCAAAGTATCGACCGATTCTTCCGCCAAACCGCTGAAGCTAAAATACATGGACGTCAGATTTTCCGAATAGGAAATGCTTTCCAGTCGGCCATTTTTAATCCGCTCTTCGATGAGGCGGCGAATCTGTTCCTTGTTTGCGCTGCTCGCGTCACTATTGAGCGTCACCAGCAACACGCCGTCTTTTCGTCGTGGATTAAGCCAATTCGGAAGCACCTGCTGCGCCAACAGCGCCACCAGCGCGACGGCCAAAAGCACGCCCAATAACAGGAACTGAAAAGTCGCACAAATAACCGCAGCCGCTACCAGCAGCATGATAAACGCGCATTCCTCGGGCTCCTTGATCGGCGTGCGAAAGCGAATCAGCGATAAGGCGCCAAGCAAACCGAGCGAAAGCGGCAGGGAAAATTGAATGGCGATGAAAATCGCCGTGATCGCCGGTCCGAGCAACGGAAAAGCACGATGGACTTGCGCGCCAGTCGCACGGTTTTCGTAAAAATGCTGATACAGCGCGGAGATCGCCAGTGCGGCGACAAACGACGTGGCGAGAGCAAAAATAAACCCGACGGCATCGATCTGGACTCCCGGCTCGCGCAATAGCCGGGCAATTTTTGCCATGATTTCGTTCATCCATGCCTCCAGGACAACGGATCGAGTAGTCGTTGACAACAGAGGGCATATTTCGAAAAGGACTGCCGATTCAAATAACCGCGCATCGGCCGGAGAAACTCCGGCAGCTCGGCGCCTTTGGATTTAATTTCCAGGACACCGAACGCCGACTCAATGGGGACTGCACCCGATATATAAGAATCATTGGCACGCCCGCAGCCGATCGCGAAATCGAGGGCGATGCGCGCGCCGCTGTGCGCATCGACGTAACGGCAGCGCTGATATTCGACGACCAGGAGCGGCACGAGAATGCCGCGATTGAAACAGCCAAAACCGCCCATGTCGTGCGGCAAGTCAGCCACTTGCGCTGCAGAGAACAGATCGCCGGTCAAACAGCCGGCGGGCAACGTCACTGCCTGGCGTTGCTTGTGGCGCAAAGCGCCGCGCTTGCGTTTAATTTCGAAGAAGCAATCGACCATCTGGCCGCTCGAAGTAAAGACGTTCTGATACCAGCGCAATCGGACTTTGGTTTTCAGGTAATCGCCGTTGCGCGCCTCGCGGTAAAAATCCAACGACGGCGTATCGTAATACAGGCTGATAATCGGCCCGCGATAAAATGCCGCATCGCGCAGACAGTGGAACTCGAGCCAGTCCCTTAGAATATCTTTATCGGTCCAGCGATAGGTAAATTTCTGCTCAATTTCTCCGCTGGCGAAAAAATCATCCAATCCCGGCAAGGTAGCGATCTGCAAGGCCATGTCACGCAAGATTGAGCAGCCGAAGAGAATGGCCGCCGCCTTAGCACAACACGCGATGCCGCACAGAGGCGCCAGCCTGTGAAGGAAAGTTTCGCCGTGCGCGCGTGCGCGATCGCTATCTACCGGCGCGAGCTTGAATGGAATTGCCCTGAATCACGCTGCAAGCACCTGGCTGTAGAGGTCGACCAACCGGTCGTTTAAGCGCTCAATGTCGAAATGGGCCGCGATATGGCGGCAGCCTGCGCTGGCCATCGCCGGCCAGTCATCTGTTCGCGCCAGCAGATCATCGAGGCGCTGGCACAGTGCCTCGCTATCGCCGGGCGGCGCAAGAAATCCTGAAATACCATCTTGAACGATTTGATCGACGCTGCCGACCTGCGTTGCGACCACCGGCATGCCGATCGCGTGCGCTTCCATCAGAGACACCGGCAGCGCTTCTGCCAGGCTCGGCAGCAGAAAGATATCAGCTTGCGACATCGCATCGATGACCTCATTTTGCGCCAATGCGCCGCTGAGCTGGACGTGGCGGCATAATTGAAGTCGTTCGACGCAACGCTCGACATCGGCGCGCAGCGGTCCTTCGCCGATAATTTGGTACCGTATCGCCAGGTCCGGACGTCGTTGGCGCAGCCGCGCCAATGCCTCGAGCGCGACGAGCAATCCTTTCTCCTCGACCAGGCGAGCGACGGTAAGGAGGCGAATGCCCCGTTCCGTTGGCGGCACCGGCGAGCGAAAGCGGAAGCGCCGGCGATCGATACCCACAGGATGGTCGACGATTTTTTCTCGGTCGCCGCCCATCCGCAGCAGACACTCGCGGTTGTATTTGGAAATGGCGATCACGCAATCGGCCTGCCGCCACAATTCTTGATAGATCGCGCCGCCGCGCTCCAGCCCGGCGCGAATGTCACAACCGTGAAACGTCACAACCAGCTTGCGTTGCAGGCCCAGCCGTTTAAGCGCCGCGCCAAAATTGCCGTTGTGGCCGAACTGGCAATGCACTATATCGTAATGCCGATAGAACGGCGCGGTTTCGACCAGCAGGCTGAGCGACAAAGCGCTGCGGCCGTAGCGTGCTACGTTAAGCGCGCCGGCGAGCGCTCGGGGCCGGTTGACGTGCGCCATCGCCAGGCGAGTGGCAACCATGGCACGCTTCCATCGGCCACGCGGGCAGGCCAATCGCTGCACGCGCTCGCGCAGGCGGTAACGCTCGACGTCGGGATGTTCAACCGATCCGTGCTGTGAGGTGCGCGTAAAAATATCGACATGGTGGCCGCGCTCAATGAGCCCGACAATCTGGTTCAAAACGAAAGTTTGCGACACACTGGGAAATTCGTCGACTATGAAAGCGATCTCCATTTAACCGCGGTCGCTTCGTCCAAACAGGCCCGAAACGTTTCCCCGTCCATCCTTCCCAGCGAAGTTGTCGTTCCGCTGCAGACTTTAATTGGATAACTGGAATCTCGTGATTTAGCCCACTGCGGTTAGAATCCGCCGCTGCGCGTAGCGCGCGGCGCGGCCCATCCAGCGCCAGGCAGGCCAGCGATGCGACGGCAAAAATCGGCAGCCGAACAACCAGAAGACCTCGCCGTAGCTGCGCGCGCGATCGATCCCGCGGCGCGCATGCGCCGCCCGGTCGTAGCAGCGCCGAGCGAAGAAGCGCAATCCTGCGCGGCGCACTCGCGCTTTGTCATGAGGCGGTAACGGCGCGCACATACAGTCGAGGAGCGCCCGGTATTCATGACCCCACTGAGCCGCGCGCTTGGGCGCGGCAAAGGTCTGTTCGCCGTCATGAATTCGGAAACTGGCTTTAACTTCGGGAATATCGATGCGCTTACCCCGCGCCGCCAACCGCGCGATCGCGAAGCCATCTTCGGCCAGACTGTACGGAGAGGTGAACCCGCCGGCGGCTCGGAGTTCGGCGGTTTTGAATAATGTATTGGCGCAATACCAGTACGTCTTACCCTCGAACCAGGCGCAAAAAAAATCCGCCAGCGACAGGCCGCTTACTGGATTAACACATTGGCGCAGCACTTGGCCCGCTCCGTCGATGATGCGAATGCCGGTGCGCACCAGGACGATGTCGCTACGGTCACGCACCGCCGCGATGCAGGTCGCAATGAAATCGCTATCGATGGCGTCGTCGTCGTGCAGCAGTAAAAAATAGTCGCCGCGGGCCTGTTCAAGGCAGGAATTATAATTCGCCGTCGAACCGATGTTGACGTGATGGCGCAGGTAGCGGATCGGCGCGTCGGTGAACCCGCGCACGAGCGCCTCAGTGCCGTCGCTGGATGCATTATCGGCGACCAGGATTTCCAAACGTGGATAGGTTTGCCCGGCGGCGCTGCGCAGCGCTTGTGCTAAAAAGGACTCGGCCCGGTTATGGGTCGGGATGGCAATCGTCACCAACGGAAGATTATTCAAAGCTGCGATCCCTAATACAAAATGTCATCGACGATCGTGCCGCAACATACATGCTTGCCCGGGCAATACCGCGATGATGAAAAAATTTCAGCTACCGCGGATCCCCGTATCTGCTATGCACGCAGCGTTCTAATCTCCTCCGACACTGCGCGTAAGAAACGCAATTTTTGCGGCCGTTCGGCGATCCCCTCACTTAAGTTACGCACCAGCTCCCACAGCCGTGTCATCGGAAAGGCATTTGTCGACTCGCGCAATTCCGCCACCCGGCGCGCTACCTCTTGGGCTGACGCCGGCCCTAACGGTTCGCTCAACGCTTGCGCCAGTCGATCGAAAAACGCCGGCGGCACCATCACCCCCGGCTGCATGTGAGTCAAACCCAGTGGACCCGGCCGAAAACCCAACTCCCCCATTACCCGGTCGAGGTCTTCGGGGCTGGCGATGATATAGTCGTCGCCTACGGGCTGCTCTTCTTCGCTCGGTCCGACATAGGCGGAATAATAGGTGTGGTAGTCCTGGTACTCTGGATGGCGCAAGTCGACGCCATTGAGGATCACGCCCAGCATACGCGCGCCGACGGCGTCGAGACGGTGCACCGCATCGCGTGCCAACGGCGTCGTGGTTTTTTGCCCGTCGATGACTAAAAGCACACCGTCGGCCACCGATGACAGCACCGCGGCATCGCTCACCGCAATCACCGGCGGCGAATCGATCAAGATATGATCATAATCGGCCGCTGCTATGTCGATGACCCGGCGCATTTTTTCCGACATCAATAGATCGGTTGGGTTTGGCGGCAAGGTGCCGCGCGGCAGCACATCTACCCCGGGTACCGCGGTTTTCGCCACACAATCGACAAGACGCTGCTGCCCGGACAGAACATTGGCAAGGCCCCGATGATTGACGATGTTGAGAATCTTGTGACAGCGGCCGCGGCGTAAATCGCCATCGATGATCAGTACCTTCATCCCTGTCTGCGCCAGCGCGATGCCCAGGTTGAGCACGGTCACCGTTTTGCCGTCGCCCGGACTCGGACTGGTGATCAACACCGTCTTGGGCGGCTTTTCAGCTTGCGACAGCAGCAATGCCGTGCGAATCGTCCGATAAGATTCGGCAATTACCGACCAGCGGTCGCGCGCAACCACCAGCTCATTGGAGACAAACTCCTGGTTGCCGTCTTCCGTCGCATCCGTCAAGCGCGCTCTTTCGCGCCTCGGCAATGGCGGAGGCGTAAGATATTTCGGTACGCTCTTCAAGTGCGGCACGACTCCGAGAGTGCTGAGCGAGACGGCTGCCCATACGCCGTGGGCGGTATTGATGGTCGCGTCCATGTACTCGAGGAAAAAAGCCGTGCCGATGGCGAGCAACAAACCCAATACCGCGCCAAGTGTAAGATTGCGCAAAAACGCCGGCGATGACGGACTCTGCGGCAGTTCTGCGCGCTGCATGACTTCAAAGTTGGATGCGGCCAGATCGTTGGCCACGTTGGTTTCGTAAAGCCGCTTGAGCACGTTGTCGTACAGACCGCGATTGACCGCCACCTCTTCGTTCAAAACCGCGTAATCGACACCGACAACTTTCAAACTCAGAGCGGCATTGGCCTGGCGCTTGGCTTCGGCATCGAGCGCCTCTTCACGCGCGCGGGCACTGGTGTAGCTTGATTCGATGCCACGCAGCACTGTGGCGATTTCGTTGTTCAGGATGCGTCGCGACTCGTCTATTTGTTGAGTGAGTTCCTGCGCTCGCGGATGTTCATTGGTGTAAATACTCAGTAACCGGCCGCGTTCCGACTCCAACCCGGCGATGGTGCCTTTGAGCTGTTGGATCAGAGGGTTGTTGAGCACCTGCGTGAGATATTGGGTGTTTTTGTTGCGCGTCATTTGGTACAGCGACTCGGCTTCGATACGGTCGCCTTTCGCTTTGGTCAATTGCTTGTTTAGATCGACCAGGCGATCGACGACAATGTTCTCGCCCTTCTCGAATGAAACCACGCCATGCTTTTCGCGGAAACCTTGAAGCATCGCTTCGCTCTTGGTCACTTTTTCCCGAAGGTCGGCCAATTTCTTGCTCAAAAAATCCTTCGCCTCCTTAGTCAAATTGAAGCGATTTTCCAGAATCATCTGGATAAACGCAGTCGGGTGAGTGTTGGCGAGCGTCTGCGACAGCACCGGATCGGGCGTGCTGAAGGTAATCTCGACCAAACGCGTATTACGCACCGGCTGCACATCTAAATACTTCAAGTAGCGGCCGACCAGATAAGGCGGCACTCCCAATTCATAGGTCGGTTGCGCGGCCGGACCTTTGGGGCTCTTGGAAAATATCGAGGCCACGAATTCCGTCAC
>DASSGE010000618.1:0-9094 GCA_035693605.1 Binatia bacterium | reverse complement strand
CCCTCGGACCGGTAGCGCTCGGCCGCCTCGAACATCGACAGCTGCTCGCCGGAGGGCTGGTGCACCGTCACACCGCCCTCGGTGCCCGGCGCCAAGGTGTTTTTCAAGCGAATATTGGCGAAGGTGCCGCGCATCATGACTTCATGATTGCCGCGCCGCGCGCCGTACTGGTTATAATCTTTGGGCAACACGTCGTTGTTGGTAAGATAACGCGCAGCCGGACCGTTTTTTTCAATGGAACCGGCGGGAGAGATATGGTCGGTCGTGACCGAATCGCCGAGCAATGCCAGAGCCCGCGCGCCGGTAATCGGTTTGATCGGATTCGGCATTTTGCCCATACCGTCGAAATACGGCGCTTCGCGCACATAGGTTGACTGCATGTCCCATTTAAACAGTTCGCCCTGCGGCACGGGCATGCCCTTCCAGCGCTCATCGCCTTCGGAGGCCTGGCTGTATTCTTTTTTAAACATTTCCTGGCGCACCGATTTGTTCATCACTTCTTGGACTTCCTGCGGCGTCGGCCAAATGTCTTTGAGAAATACCGGCTTGCCGTTGGAATCGCTGCCCAGCGGGTCATTGTACAGATCAACGTCCATGCTGCCAGCTAAAGCATACGCGACCACCAGCGGCGGCGAGGCCAAATAGTTCGCCCGCACGTTGGCGTGAATGCGCCCCTCGAAGTTACGGTTTCCGGACAATACCGCGGCGGCGACCAGATCGCCGTCTTGAATGCCGTTCGCTACAGCTTCGGGCAAAGGCCCGCTGTTGCCGATACAGGTCGTGCAACCATAGCCGACGATATGAAAGCCAAGTTTCTCCAGATGCGGCAACAAGCCGCTGTCCTTCAAATACTCGGTAACCACACGCGATCCGGGCGCCAAACTGGTTTTGACCCAGGGCTTGCGCGTGAGCCCCTTCTCGCCGGCTTTCTTGGCCAAGAGGCCTGCACCGATCAACACCGACGGATTGGAAGTATTGGTGCAGCTGGTGATCGCCGAGATCACCACCGAGCCATGCTTGAGATTGAACTTATCGCCGTTCAACTGCACCGCCACGGTCTTGGCTGGATCCTTGGTCTTCATCAACGACGGCAAGGCTTCGGCAAACGCCTTTTTGCTATCGGTGAGGGCAATGCGATCCTGCGGACGGCGCGGACCGGAAATGCTCGGCACCACGGTGGCGAGGTCCAGTTCGAGCGTGTCGGTAAATATCGGATCGGGCGACGCATCGCTGCGGAACATGCCCTGCTCTTTGGCATAGGTCTCGACCAGTTTGATCAGGTGCGGATCGCGCCCGGTGAGAGTCATGTAGCGCAGCGTTTCGTCATCGATAGGAAAATAACCAACGGTAGCACCGTACTCAGGCCCCATGTTGCCGATGGTGGCGCGATCGGCAAGGCTCAAGCTCGACAATCCCGAACCGTAAAACTCGACAAACTTTTCGACCACACCTTTCTTGCGCAGCATCTGCACGACCGTGAGAACCAAATCCGTCGCGGTTGCGCCGGCAGGTAATCTGCCGTGGAGTTTGAAACCGATCACTTCGGGGATCAGCATGATGATCGGCTGGCCAAGCAGCGCTGCCTCCGCCTCGATACCGCCGACGCCCCAGCCGACGACACCCAAGCCATTGATCATCGGCGTATGCGAATCGGTGCCGACCACGGTATCGGGATAGGCAAAATGAGCACCGTCTTTCTTGGCGCGAAATACCACCGGAGCGAGATATTCAAGATTGACCTGATGGCAGATACCGACATCAGGCGGAATCAAACGGAAATTATCGAAGGCCATCTGACCCCAGCGCAAAAACGCATAACGTTCGACATTGCGCTCAAATTCGATTTCAGAATTTTTCTGAAACGAATCCGCCGTGCCGAAATAATCGACCTGCACAGAGTGGTCGATGACTAGATCGACCGGCGCCAGCGGATTGATCTTCTTCGGATCGCCGCCCAAGCGCTTCATTGCTTCACGCATGGCCGCCAAATCGACCACGGCAGGCACGCCGGTCAGGTCTTGCATCAAAACCCGCGCCGGCATGAAGGCAATCTCATTTTCGGATTTTACTTTGGCGTTCCAGTTGGCTAGCGCTTCGATGTCAGCCTTATTGACGTGATGGTTGTCTTCTTGCCTGAGCAAATTCTCCAACAAGACCTTCAGCGACACCGGCAAACGCGAGATGTTTTTGAATCCCGCTTTCTCCAGTTGATCTAGGCGAAAGATATCGTAGCTCTCGCCGTCGACCGTCAGGACCTTACGCGTGCCGAAACTGTCCACATACTTCTGTGCCATGAGCGCTCCTTATATAAAAAGGGTGGTAGGTTTTATTTTGTAGCGAGCGTCACGTGATAAAGCAACAGGGAGCGCTGGCGTGCGGGATGGTCTACGAGCTCGATGATCGAGGACAGACATCGAAGCCCAGCGTTTTCGCTCGGTGTCGTTTCTATCGTGGTTTATCCATCTTCCGCGCTGCCCGTTATGCGGCAAATCCTAGAATGACCACCGACGCCGATGTTCCCGCCCAAAGAAGTACGGCAGCCTTTTTTCTTGACTCCGGGAACGCTCTGCAATTACGATTCGAACCGCACGAGGCAGATAGCAACCTAGAATTAAAAGGGAATCAGCAATGACCTCCAGAAATACGATAACCCGGCGTGACTTCATCGGCGCGGTGACCGCACTAAGCGCGGCGAGTTTGGCGGCGTGTTCAGCGACATCCCAGCAGAGCTCCCGCCTGTGGACCGCAGATCGCACTTCGGGCAAACTGCCGCGGCGCGGCGAATTCGTCGTGCGCAATGCCTATATCGTCACCATGGACCCTAAATTGGGTGATATACCCGATGGCGATGTCCATGTGCGCGATGGCGCGCTGGTCGCAGTCGGCGCCAATCTCAACGCGCCCAAAGCCGAAATCATCGACGGTCGCAATCGCATCGCCTGTCCCGGCTTCATCGATACCCATTTCCATCTCTGGGGCAGTTTCGCCCGCGGCGTGGTCGCCGACGGCGACTTCGACTATTTTCCGGTAATGAGCAAGTTGGGGCCGGTGATGACGCCGGAGGACGCCTACGCCAGCGCTCGGCTGGGCATTACCGAAGCGATTTACTCCGGCCTGACGACGATTCACGACTGGTCGCATAATATTATCGACGGCAGATACGCCGACGCCGACCTGCGTGCGCTGCGCGACTGCGGCATTCGCGCGCGCTTTTCCTACGGCTACAGCCGCAACTTGCAGCAAAAACCCAAAGAGACTGCCGATTTTAACGACATCGCGCGAGTCAAGCGCGAATGGTTCGGTGCCGCGAACGACGGCCTATTGACCATGGGCTTTGCCTCCCGCGGCGCTGGCGACACGCCGCCGGAGGTCTATCGCAAAGAATGGGAGTTCGCACGCAGCATCGGCCTCCCGATTACCCAACACGCCGGGCGTTCCATCGCCGAGATCAAACGCTTCCGCCGCATCGAGATGCTTTACAACGACAAACTGCTCGGCCCCGACGTGCAGCTGATTCACACCTACAGCGCCTCGGAAAAAGAACGCGCCATGATGGCCGAGACCAAGGTGCATAACAGCATCGCGCCCTACACAGCCTCGCGCCTCGCGTCGGGCCTGCCCTACCTCGGCGATTTATTGAAGCGCGGCGTGCAGTGCAGCCTGTCGGTCGACACCACGACCGTGGGCGGCAATGCCGACATGTTCAGTATCATGCGCCTCATGTTGCAGTTGAATCACCTGCGCTCGATGGATGTAATGGAAGTGCAGCCGCGAAGAATTTTAGAATTGGCCACCCTCGATGGCGCCAAAGACTTGGGGATTGCCGATCGCACCGGTTCGCTAACGCCGGGAAAGCGCGCCGACTTGATTTTGGTCAGAACCAACGACATCAACGTCGCGCCATTCGTCAACCCGGCGTTGCTGCTGGTCCAACAAGCCAGTCCGTTCAATGTCGACACCGTGGTTATCGACGGCAGAATCCTCAAACACAAAGGCGAACTGGTCGCCATCGATACCGAGGAGGTCATCAACAAAGCGGCGGAAGCGTTTCACGCTGCAAGAAAGCGCGCCGGCGGACCGTACTGAAAGGGAAGGAGTCAGAATCCAGTAATCAGAAATCAGCCAGTCGGAGGTGAGAAGATTGAGCAGCAAACCTGCCGTAACTCCGAAATCGTGGATACTGAATTCTGGCTTCTAAATTTAAATTCCACTCTCCTCGTCACTTCAGCGTTTCTTTGAGCTTCGTCATCACCGCTGGCGGGGTCTGAAACATCTTTTCAATAGCACTGGTGATCTCTTCGCCGGATGCCGGGGCAATTTCCAGATTGGCCTTGTTGGCATCGTTCAACAGATCGGGATCCTTGACCGCTTGAATAAATGCTCTGCGAAGTATCTGCACGCGCTCCTTGGGCGTATTCGGCGGCAGCGAGTAGCCATAGGTGATCGCGCCCGGCTGGTGCACGCCGGCTTCGAGCAGCTGGCGCGCTTCGGCTGTCTTGGCAAAACTGATCGACAGCGGCACCTTGGGCAATTCGGCGTGGGCTTTGGGCGCGCTCTGCAACATGATAATCGCCTGCCCCGATTCCACCGCCCTGCGCCAGGTCGATTTCACCGACACCCAGGAGAATCCGCACAGTCCATCCATTTCGCCCGACTCCACGGCCACGCGCATGTCTGCCGTACCCTTGTAGCCGGTGACCAGACGCATCGGCAGGCCGATCGCTTCCTTCAAAACTTTGGCAACATCATCCGTCGTCGAACCGGGCGCGCTGCCGGCCAATTTTAGCGGCGTCTTCGACGCCATCCATTGTTCCGCGTTAGCGATGCCGGTGCGCTGGTGCAACACACAGAGATCGTGGTTGTAGCCAGGCGCGCCCATCCATTCCATCTTGCGGGCATCGAAAGTAGTTCCCTGCGCACCGACCAGCTGGCCGAGTACCTGATTGCCGTTGAAGGCACCGATCGTGAGGCCATCTGGTTTCGCGACCCGATATATATGATTGGCGGCGATCAAGCTGCCGGCGCCAGGCATGTTATCGACGATGATCGACGGGTTGCCTGGAATGTACTTTCCCATGTAGCGCGCCACCGTGCGCGCGAAGGTATCGAAACCGCCGCCTGCCGAGAAACCGACGATAATGCGGATGACTCGGCCGCGGTAGAAATCGTCGTTAGCCGACGCGGCGTGAACTTTTTCCGCTCCGGTCCAAAGGAATGTAATCATTGCGGCAGCCATAGCTCTGAATCTCATAAATACTCCCGTCGCCGACCAGGCTCGGCTCGCGCCACAACCTATGCGAAGCGGCCAAGCGCCGTCAAGTTGCTAACCGAATAGACGTGCAAACGTTGACAAGAACATGAATTCTACCATAATCAGCCAACTCGGAGGTACGCCGATGAAATTGTCGTGGTTCTTGTTGCTCTGCGCTCTTTCGCTCGTGGGATCGCATCCTGTCGGCGCGGAAGATTTTTATCGTGGGAAAGTCATTCGCGTCATCGTCGGCGGCAGTCCCGGCGGCGGCTTCGACATTTATACTCGAGCCATGGCGCGCCACATGGGCAAACATATTCCAGGCAATCCGTCCTTGATCGTCGAAAATATGACCGGCGCGGGAACTTTCATCGCCGCAAAATATGTGCATGGCAGCGCCAAACCGGACGGCCTGTCCATCGGCATGTTCAACGGCGGATTAATCCTCGGGCGGGTTCTCGGCATGAAGGGGATCGACATCGATATGCGCGAGTTGGAATTTCTGGGCGTGCCGGTCCAAGACAACCCGGTCTGCGCTTTGAGCCGATCCAGCGGCGTGACCAACATGGAACAATGGGCTTCGTCGAAGACGCCGATCAAATTGGGCGGCTTGAGTCCGGGCAACAGCACCAGCGACGTCGCGCGCATCATTCAAACCGCGCTCAACCTGCCAGTTCAGCTGGTCGAAGGCTACAAGGGAACCAATGAGATTCGCCTCGCGGTTGACGCCGGCGAGCTGCACGGCGCCTGCTGGGCGTGGGAAACACTGAAAACCGCCTGGGCCAAAGCGATCCCCGCAGGCGACGTTAACGTCGTCTTGCAGGTGACGGCGAAAAAGCTGCCTGATATCGCCAACGCGCCCTTGGCCCTCGACTTGGCCAAAACCGAGGAAGCCAAAACCCTGTTGCGCGCCGGCGCCATCGATCCAGCTGCCGTGGTACGCGTCTATGTGACGACGCCGCGCACCCCCGGAGACCGCTTGCAGATTTTGCGCAACGCCTTTGCCAAAACTCTGACCGATCCCGAATTCGCCGCCGAAGCGAAGAAAGCCAATCTCGATATCAATCCACTCACCGGCGAAGAGGTAAAGAAACTCGTCGACGACCTGTTCAAATTGAATCCGACAACAAAAGCGAAATTAGTCAGCACCCTGATCCCAAAATGACTTGTAGACCGCTAATCCCCCAGGAGATCCAGCATGTTGAGACAATTCTTTCAGAGTAAACTGGCATCGACAGCATGCGCTGTTTTCTTGCTGAGCGCCGCGGTGAACGCGCCGTTGGACGCCCAAGCCCCAGTATTGAAACCAGAAAAGACCACGTTGGAAGTCGCCATCGCCGCCACCGGGCCGCTTTACTTGCCACTGCTGCTCGCCGCCGACGCCGGCTATTTCGATCGGCGCGGCCTGAAAGTAAATCTCACTCAGCTGAGCGCCACCGCATCAGCGCAGGCGCTGCTGTCCGGCCAAGTCGATATTTACCAGGGCGGCACGGCAACGATTCATGCCAATGTCGCTGGCTCGGACGTCATTTATATCGGCGCCGCGGTCGATAGAAGCACATTGGTCTTGTTCGGTCAGAAAGGCATCACGACATTCGAAGGCTTGCGCGGCAAAGCGGTGGCAACGACTTCGGTCGGCGCCTTCGGCGAGATCGCCATGCGCAAGACCGCCAAGGAGCGCGGCATGGAAGTTGGCAGGGATATCAAACTGCTCTATCACAAGGGTCCGCCGGATGCGTTTCAGACCTTCATGCTGAACAACGCCGACGCTCTGATCGTCACGCCGCCGCAAACTGAAATGGCCAAGAGCAAAGGCTATCCGGTGATCATCGATTTCTTCCAACGCGGTTTGAAAATTATCGGCCCCGGCACCGGTGTCGCGCGCTCTTTCGTGCAGAAAAATCCCAATACCCTGAAAATCTTCTTGATGGGCTATCTCGACGGCATCAAACGCGCCATCGACGATCCGCGCGCCGCCAAGCAAGTCGAAGCCTTCTATACCAAGGTGACCGATCCGAAGTTACTGGAGGAGAGCTACCAGGAGGGCAAGAAAGTCTGGAACAAAGACATGACCGTCGATGGCGACGCCATTAAGCTCGTCCTCGAACAATCGACCGTCGCCAAAGCCGCCGACCTCGACCCGCGCCGTTTCTTCGACAACACCCTGATCAAGGAAGTAAACCGGGACTACGCGTCGAAGTTATTTCCGGGGCAAGTGAGATAGGCGCTCGCGCATCTCGTTCAAGGTTCAAGGGTTCAAGAGTTCAAAGTTCAAGGGTGGGGCGGAAGTAACTTTTAACTCTTGAACCCTTGAACGGATTTACTCTGACGACGCGCACGCTCTTGAGAAAGCAATCGGCTTTCTGCTACTCATGTAATCTCACCAAGCCAAGAAAGACGAGGCAGCACGCATGCGCATTATCGACGCCGATGGTCATGTTTTGGAACGAGACATTCCCTGGGCGGATTTACTCGAAGCCCCTTACCGCGACCGCGCTCCCAAAGCAGTGAAAGACAATCGCGGCTTCACCTTCGTCATGATGGAAGGCAAGTTAACTCCCAAGCCGGTCGGTAAAGCGTGCAGCTTCGTCGGTGCACCGCGCAGCCATCATCCCCAACCCACCACCGGGATGACTGATCCACTGGTGCGGTTGAAAGACATGGACTTGGAAGGCATCGACACCGCGGTGCTATTCGGCACCTCGCCATTTCTAAGTTTACCCTTCGTCGAAGATAAAGACCTGGCCAGCGCCGTCGCGCGGGTCTATAACAATTGGCTTGCCGGCTACTGCAAAGCGGATTCGCGCCGGCTCAAAGGCGTTGCCGCCGTGGCGATCCAAGATCCCGCCGAAGCGGTGAAAGAACTGCGCCGCGCGGTTACCGAACTCAAATGCGTCGCCGTCGCCGCACCGCCGGTGTCGGCATCGAAGAAGAATCTCGACGATCCCGACCTCTATCCATTTTTCGCCGAAGCCGAACGCTTGAACGTCCCGGTGTGCATTCACGTCGGCGCCGGCGACGGCGTTCCGGCGGGCACGGAACGTTTCGATCATCCGCTATACAGCCACGCCCTGGCGCATCCATTTGAACAGATGATCGCCGCCCTCTGCGTCGTCTGCGGCGGTCTGCTCGAACGCTTCCCCAAACTGAAATTTGCCTTCATGGAAGCCGGCTGCGGCTGGGTACCCTACTGGATGGAGCGCTTGGATGAACATTATGAAATCCTTCAGCCCACGGTTCCCTGGCTGACCAAAGCGCCGAGCGAATACATGAAGAGCGGCCAGATGTTTTACGCCTTCGAAATGGAAGAGAAGATGCTACCCTACGTCGCCGAGTTTGTCGGCGCCGATCGATTGGTCTTCGCCACCGACTACAACCACAGCGATTCGAAATTCCCTCACACGGTAGAAGAAGTGATGGAGCGCAAGGACTTGACCGATGGGTTGAAGGCGAAACTCATGGGCGAGAACGCCGCTCAACTTTATAATTTGTAGACGAGATTCGAGCGCCGCACGAGTGCTGCTGAGACCTGTCCGGAGTTATATAAGCTGATGCGCGGCTGGAGTGATTCTCCTCGGCGAGATTTAGCATGAAACACCGGAGCCAGCGCCCGGAGAATGCCAATGAGCTATGATCCGAAGGTTTTTTGGGAATCCCGCCTCCGGGGCTCTTTTAACCTGAAAGGTACCGGCCACATCGGGTTCAGCGAGTCTTACAATGGCTGGCTTTACCGCCGGAAAAGACAATGTTTGGAGTCGTCCCTCCGCGGCACGCCCCTGCAGGACAAGGATGTCCTCGACATTGGATGCGGCACGGGGTTTTTCGTTGAATGGTACCTGAAGC
>DASSGE010000617.1:0-3610 GCA_035693605.1 Binatia bacterium | reverse complement strand
GTGCGGAGGACCAGCTCAAAGAATCGCTGAGCCGCAAGCCCGGCGTCACTATGAAATTTGAAGACTGGGTCGATGACAGCATCGTGCGTGAACTGGATAAGAACGGATTTATCGATAAGGTCTATAAATGATTTCGGATCGGTTTGGATCGATCGGGTTCTAGTCATGTGCGATAGCTCTTCGAGCCGTAAGCAAATCCCCCTTGATCGCCCTTTTTCAAAGGGGGAAATTTATCGTGCGGCGCATGTTTCCCTCTTTGAAAAAGAGGGATTAGAAGAGATTTTTTACAACCATAAGTTTCAACGATTTCGGCCATGATCTTCGGCGTTGTCTTATCTGCCGGCGAATCGAGCCGAATGGGCCGGCCCAAAGCGCTCTTGCCGATCGATGGCCAGACATTTATTGAGCGCATCGTTGGCGCGCTCAAGCGGGGCGGCATCGAGCGCATCGTTGTCGTTTTGGGATTCAATGCCGATGCGTTGCGCCAGCAAATTTCTCACTTGCCGGTGGAGATTCTCGTCAATCCGGATCACAAATTGGGGCAATTATCGTCGCTGCAAATCGCCGTGCGTCATTTGCAAGCGGCGCCGGATTGCGACGGCGTGATGCTTCATTTGGTCGATCATCCGTACATCGAGCCGAGACTGGTGCGCCTTATGCTCCAGCGCTTTGAGGAATCTAAGTGTTCCATCGTTGTGCCGCGCCACCAAAGCAAGCGCGGTCATCCGGTGATATTCTCGCGGGCGCTGTTCGACGAATTGCTCGGCGCCCCGCTCGATCAAGGCGCCAAAGCGGTGGTCAACGCCCATCGCCAGGATACCCTGGAAATCGACACGGAAGATGTTGGCATAACACTCGATATCGATACGCCGGAACTTTACCGGCAGCATGTGAAAGGTGAGTGAATGGCAAAACTACAATTGACCTTGGCTTGCGGCGACTATGACTTTCTTCGGCCGTTGATCAACGGCGAGATCCAGCCCCAGGGTATCGAGCTAAACGTTTTGACGATGCCGTCGCCCGAGCGCCACGGGCGCATGTTGAAACACGAAGAGTTCGACGTTTGCGAGCTGTCGCTGGTCGGTTATCTGGTGTCGCGCGACAGGGGTTGTGGTTACAATGCCATTCCGGTGTTCCCGCATCGCCGCTTTCGTCATCAATATATGGTCAAGCGCACCGACTGCGGTATCGAAAAGCCAGCGGATCTAAACGGCAAGCGCATCGCGCTCGATACTTTGCAGAACTCTGCCGGTCTGTGGATGCGCGGCATCCTACAGGATCATTACCATGTTGATTTAAAGACCATCGAGTGGTGGTGCCAGGAAGAAGAGGACATTCCGTTCGAACCGGCGGCTTGGATGAACGTCAAGCGGGTGCCGCAGGGTAAAAACATCGACGAAATGTTAATCAACGGGGAACTCGAAGCATCGCTTTACCCCGAAACTCTGCCATCGATGCGCTCGGGCAATCCCAAAGTTGCACTGTTGTTTGCCGATCCCAAGAAAGCCGAGATCGAATATTACCGCAACGGCGGCCATTTCCCGATCATGCATACGGTGGTGGTGAAGAATCACATACTCGAAAAACATCCCTGGGTCGGTATCAGTCTGGTGCAGGCGTTCGAGCGCGCCAAACAAATCTGTTACACGCGCAACAGCGACCCGCGCAGCTTCGCGCTTGTCTGGGTGCAAGATCTCCTGCGCGAGCAGAAGGAAATCTTTGGCCCCGACCCGTGGCCGTACAATTTGGACGACAACCGTAAAGCTCTGGAAGCAGTCATCCGTTATGAGTTCGAGCAGGGGATGATCAAAAAAAATCCCAAGGTTGAGGAACTGTTTTTCCCGCCGAGTTTGGAGCGCATACAGCATTACGTCTAGGCGCTGTGGCCGCTGGCTTAGGTTGAAAACGTTCAAAAAGTTCAAGCCGTTCAAAACGTTCTCGGATGTCGGCAACTGATTCGGAGTATTGCAGCTTAAACCACAGCGAATGTGGCTGTGGCTTCAGACAGAATTCGTGAATCACCGGCTTTCCCTGTGGATGCCTTACGGTCCGTGATGGGTTGCCAGGGGGCTCGTGTCGGTCAGCTCCATCATTTTTCGCGCCAGTTGTTCGGTGAGTTCCTGCCTTAGGGGTTGAGTGCTTGGCGCATTCCAAAGATTGTCGAGCTCATGCGGATCGCTCGAGAAATCATAAAGCTCACCCCATCCGACTCCTTCGTAGATCGTCAGGCGGTGCTGTTGGGTAATTAGGCTACGGGCGCGAAAGTTGTTGGCTAAACCCATATAGCCGCGTCGCTGGTGTTCCTCGATGAGCATTGAGTCGTGTCCGGTGGGCGCGCCATTGAGCGCGGCCATCAAGCTAATTCCCTGCATGCCGTTATGACCTGCCAGACCGGCGCGATCCAAAATCGTCGGCGCCAGGTCGATAGTGCCGCATAATCCGGAGTTGAGCGCGCCGCCGGTTTCGTTCGCAGGATCGCTCCAGATGCACGGCACGCGAACCAGGCCGCGATAATGCAGCGCGCCTTTGAGCAACAGTTGATGATCGCCCATGAAATCGCCGTGATCGCTGGTGAAAATGACCACGGTGTCTTCGTCGAGGCGGAGCGTTTTGAGCCAGCCCAAAATGCTGCCAATGGCGTCGTCGATCATCGAGATCATGCCATAGGTCAGCGCGGTGGCTTCGCGCACTTCCCGTTCGCTGACGGCAAAGGTGCGCTGTCCGTCTCTGTTGGCCTCTTGGGCGGCGCGTTCTTGATAGAGTCGTCGTAGATGCGGCACGACCGGCCGTTCGCCGGGATTGAACGACGGCGGCACAGGGATCTCCTCCGGATCATACATATTCCAGTAGCGCCCCGGCGGTGTGAACGGATGGTGCGGGTCGGGAAACGAGCATTGGAGGAAGAACGGCTGAGATCGGTCACTGCGCGAATAGTTTTCCAAATAGCGGATCGTTTGCTCGGCTACGAACGCAGTTGGATAGAGTTCCTCGGGAATCGCCGTGCGCCACGCTTGCGGGGCGAGATAGTCATTGCCCGGCAGTTGGTTCTTGCGGCCGCGCAACGCGTCGGCATGAGGCTCACGTTGCTTAAGCCAGCGATCGTAGTGGCCGACTACCTCATCACCATGGCCGACAGCGAGTTCGACATGACTAAAGCCATAGTAGGGCAGTGCGAGTTCGAATTCGGGATCGTTTTGCCAAGTCGAGCGCAATTCCTGATCGTAGCGGCCATGGTTAAGCCAACTCTTGTCGGCCTCGCGTAGGTGCTCCGGCGGCGCAACTCTGTCAGGATCGACTTCAGGTATGCCGATGGTCGGGCGAGCGCCGCTGATGCTTTGCAGATGGCATTTGCCGATCAGCGCGGTGTGGTAACCGGCCGAACGCAGGATATCGACGAACGTGGTCGCGGTGAGCGCAAGCGGGATGCCGTTTTGCCGCGCGCCATGGAGCGACGGCATGCGTCCGGTCATAAAAGTTGCTCGGTTCGGCATGCAAATCGGTGTCGCGACATAAAATTTGTCGAAGCGGGTGCCGGCTTGCGCCAAACGGTCGATGCTCGGTGTCCTTACGATTGGATTACCATAGCAGCCTAAATGGTCGGCACGGTGCT
>DASSGE010000616.1:0-5521 GCA_035693605.1 Binatia bacterium | reverse complement strand
TTTAGCCGGTTCTTTCTTCACCTTCTCGCGCAATGAAATAGTTTCATCCTCTATTACTTTTTTTTCCACGGGTTTAGGTTTCTCGACCTTGTCCTGGCGCACTTCCTTCCTTGGCGGATCAACTGGTGCTGGAGCTTCAACCGTCTTAACCTCTTTTTTCGCCGGTCTAGCTAAATCGGTTCCGAAGGAGGTACGGCCAATGCGCTCACCACCGACTAAATCGACCGTATAAATCGGATTAGTCGGTAATCGCGGCGTTGAAGAGAACGGCGCAACGACAAATAACAACAGCAAACTACAATGTACGATGAGCGAAAAAGTGACCCACTTCGGTAGCCGTTCCTCGGCACCGGCGAGGGGAAACGAGCGTTCACGCAAGCTAATGGTGGGAGAGGCGTTATCTCCGGCCATCGATAATTAGCCCTCTTCTGACAGCGGGCGGGTGACCATCCCCAACCGTTCAATACCAGCCTGTTTGATCTCGGCAATCGTTTTCATAACCAGACCGTACCGGACGTCTTGATCTGCCCTTAGATATACCTGCTTGTTTGGTTGAGCCTTGGCGATCGCGCGCAGCTTCTCGCCGATTTCACCAAGGGTCATGACGTTATCGTTCAGATAAATTTTGCCGTTCTTGGCCACGGTCACCACGAGATGCTCCTCGGTGCCGGGAATCGCACTGCTACTGGTCGCAGGCAAATTGACCTGCACTCCCTGCTGGATTATCGGCGCCGTTACCATGAAAATTACCAATAAAACGAGCATGACATCCACCAACGGCGTCACATTGATTTGCGCGATTGTCGTTCCATCGCGCTGTGACGATGCATCCATAGCCATATTCAGTCCTTAACTCATCACCAGCTAGCAATCCCTAAACTGCTAGCTAACTCTTGAGATTATACGCTTTAATTTTGCTACTTGAAGAAGTGACGCTCGGCGATATTAAGAAACTCGTGAGAAAAATTATCCATCTCAACGGCAAGCACTTTGATTTGCTGGACGAAGTAATTGTAGGCGATCAACGCAGGTATCGCCGCCGCCAACCCGACCGCGGTAGCGATCAGCGCTTCGGCAATGCCCGGCGCCACCGCTTGGATGCTTGAAGAGTGAGTGACGCTCAAACCGCGAAAAGCATCCATGATACCCCACACGGTACCGAACAAACCAACAAATGGCGCCGAGCTTGCTGTCGTGGCCAGGAACGAGCAGTATTTTTCCAGTTTGGTGATCTCAACGCTAGTGGCCCGTTTCATCGCTCGCGAGACATTATCGACACCGCCGAGTTCGGTCGTAAGGTTTTCTCCCGGCGAAGATTCTTTTTTGGAACGCGTCACCCGAACCAACTCTTCGTAACCGGCGCGGAAAACCTGCCCAACCGGACTCGATGCCAGCTCTCGGCTGGCATCGTGGATTGACGACAAATTGCGTCGCTCCCAAAATATTTCAATAAACTTCTCCGACTCTCTCTTGGCGCGGCGAATCTGCTGGAGCTTCTGAGCGATGATGCCCCAGCTCATCACCGAGAAAAAAACCAATATGTAGAGAATCCCCTGGACCACCAGTCCGGATCCCCGCACGAGATCGAGAATTCCTTGCTGGTGCGGCGCCGGTAGAGCGTTTTGAACTGATAGATGGAGCGACCGGAAAAAAGCCATTACAAGTTTGCTGCGGTTAATTGAAAAACTATTACAAGCCTTGTAATTAGTCAATTAGAAAACCTGTTTTTTGCCAGTTTTTCGCAAACGGATGGGCAAACTATGATTCGAAAACTCGCGGAGCTTGATCTGCGTGACAAGACAGTATTCTTGCGCGTCGACTTCAACGTGCCGATCAAAGACGGCAAAGTCGGCGAACCGCATCGCATCGAGAGCGCACTGCCGACTATTCGATTTATCCTAGAACGCGCCAAAAAATTGGTGATCGCCTCGCATCTCGGTCGACCGGAGGGTAAAGTCGTCGACAGGTACAGCCTGGCGCCGGTCCAGCGCCACCTGCAAGATTCCTTAAACCTTCCGGTCGCCATGGCGAACGACTGCGTTGGCGCGGCTGTCGAGAGTTTGGTGCACGCAAGCACTACCAGGGTCGTCCTACTAGAAAACCTACGCTTTCATCCGGAAGAGGAAAAAAATGATGAAGCTTTTTGCCGCGCCCTGGCGGCGCTCGCCGATGTTTACGTCGACGACGCCTTCGGCGCGGCCCATCGCGCGCACGCGTCGATTGCAGGGATTGCCAAGCACTTCACGAACAAGGCCGCCGGCCTGTTGTTGCAGAAAGAACTCGACTACCTAAGTCCGTTGTTGTTAAATCCGACACAACCGTTCGTAACAATCTTGGGTGGCGCGAAAGTATCCGACAAGATTGGCGTCATCAAAAACTTGTTGCCCAAAGTTAACTCTCTTCTAATAGGTGGCGGCATGGCCTATACCTTTCTCAAGGCCAATGGCGTAGACATCGGCAAATCGCTTCTGGAACATGATAAAGTCGAGTTGGCTGCCGAGCTCATGCATCAAGCCAAACAACTCGGGGTCGAGCTCATATTGCCGGTCGACCACGTCGCAGGCGACAGCGAAAAGAAAAATCCTCTAACTTTTGACGGCGCAATACCACCCGATCGAGTGGGCCTGGATATTGGACCGAAGACGGCGCAAGTGTTCGTCGATAAAATCAAGAAAGCCAAACTGGTCTTATGGAACGGGCCGGTTGGACTTTTTGAAACCGTGCCGTATGACCAAGGAAGTCGATCGCTCGCGCAAGCGCTCGCCGAAAGTCATCCCGCGGTGACCGGCATCATTGCCGGTGGCGATACGGTCGCTGCGGTGTCGGCAGCCGGGGTAAGTTCGCGCATCGCCCACCTGTCAACCGGCGGCGGCGCAACGTTAGAGTTTCTTGAAGGCAAACTGTTGCCGGGAATCAAAGCCCTCGACGAGCCAACATGAGTTCACCCCTCGTTGTTGCCAATTGGAAGATGCACGGCGACCAAGCTCAGTGCGTGCTTTTGAGTCGTCAAATCGTTCGCGCACTGCGCCGAGAACCAGCAGGCGCAGAAGTTGTTCTGGCACCGCCGTTCACCTCGCTGCATGCGGTGCATGGCTCGCTCCGCGGCAGCAAACTAAAAATCGCCGCGCAAAATTGCCATTGGGAAGTCCAAGGCGCTTATACCGGGGAAATTAGTCCAAGTATGGTTCGCGAACTCGGTTGCGATTACGTCATTGTCGGGCATTCGGAGCGGCGGCATATTTTTCACGAGGGTGACGAAATGGTTGCTCGCAAGCTGATCCCGATTATGCGCCAGGGAATGCGGGCCATTTTATGCGTTGGCGAAACTCTGGCTGAGCGACAATCAGGGAAAACTGCTACCGTGATTCGCCGCCAACTGCGTATCGCGTTGAAGGGATTAACCAAAGCTGATATAGCCAATATCGAGATCGCTTATGAGCCGGTTTGGGCTATCGGCACGGGACAAAACGCAACGCCCAAGCAGATCAGCCAGGTCCACAGCCAGATTCGCGGCAATTTGAGATTGTGGTTTGGGCCCTCAGCAGGAAAACGAGTGCGGATCCTGTACGGCGGTAGTGTTAAGCCGGAAAACGTCAATAGCCTGGTTGTATTAAGCGAAATTAACGGCTTGCTGGTTGGCGGCGCGAGCTTGAAGAGCGAGACTTTTTTGCCGATCATTCGAGCATTCTCAGATAAGTAAGGGTTTTATGATTATCGCAGTCACAATCTTACATGTCATTGTCAGTGTTGGTCTTATTCTGGTGGTCTTGCTTCAAACCGGCAAAGGCGCTGAGATTGGAGCGGTCTTCGGTGGTTCAAGTTCAACAATCTTTGGCAGCAGCGGTGCCGGTAACTTTCTGACCCGTTTGACGACTGGTATGGCAATCGTATTTATGATTACTTCGCTGGCACTAGGGTATTTCGCTGGCCGAAAACCGTCGGCGACGATATTCGACAGTCGTACCCCGGCGGCAGCGCCTAGTGCGCAACCCGTGGTGCCGGCCCCACAACCAACCGCACCGGCAGCCACGCCGGCGCCAGCTGCGCCGGCTGCTCAAGAACGTACACAGCCAACGAAGGAAACAAATCCGTAAGGTTTTTCCTACTGCGAGGGTGGCGGAATCGGCAGACGCGCTAGTTTGAGGGGCTAGTGCCAGAAATGGCGTGCGGGTTCAAATCCCGCTCCTCGCACCATCTTGCACCAGTTAAATTCGCCTTTTTGATGACCGCTGCCGAGCCTCCGCCGCGAGGTTGAACTGTCAATCCTTTACTTAACTCGCCGAATCCAACGCCTTATTACTGCAGGCATTTTGTAATGATTTAAAAATTCAGTAGACGTCCGCCGCCACTTTTGTCATCAACCGTGCGACTCTGTCGGTTTTTCGACGTAAAGCAATTACTTTGACGTATCCTCCATTGCATGGAACTCTTCAATTTCATTAAGGTAACCCGATATGGTGATGGCATATCGCTTGCTCTGTATTCCGGTTGTCAGGAGTACCATAATGATGAAAAAAACCGATACCGCGATTAAGCTACTTACCCTAGCCGAAGCTGCCAGCATACTGAAAATATCCAAGCGAACCCTGCACCGCATGATCCAGCACCGGCAAATCCCCGCATTTAAAGTCGGCGGACAATGGCGCATTCTCGAAAGCCGGTTTCAGGAATGGGTGCAAGAAGAAGAGAATTTCGTCCCAAAAGCGGGATAAGCGACGGCTGAGTTTTTCTCCGCCAATCCTTCGAGCGCCTCACAGCGTACTTTATCCACTCACCGGTAGCTGGCACAACTCGCCACCAAGCCGTCATCCATCCATTAGACCGACAAGTTTCTGAAAATCGCACTACCACCTACTTAGTGCGCACAGCGGCAAATCCGTAAGATTCCCAGTTTTTCAGCACGCGCTCCTGAAGCTCCTTTGGCCATAGATTTTCAAAACTAGCCTTTTCTGGAATGCTCTCCGTCGGCCAATCCTTAGGCCAGGTACAGTCGAATATCACACCGGCAGCATCACCGATTAGCCGCTCTTTGGGTGGAAGGAACGGCAGCAGCACTGGGAAGCCGGGAATATGAGGCACGTGATGAATACCGTTGACCGGATGACACTTGGTCGTGATCGCGTGCAGCACTTCATCCATATTCGTTGGATCGACGTCGGCCTCGACAATTACCATATAATAGACAAATAGCCCCGGCTTGGTCGCCCACACGGCATGGGCAACGCGCCGGGCGAAGTTTACGAATGGCACTTCGGTTGAAACGACGCACATATGGCCAACGCCAAAGGGCGGGCAGAAAACGCCTTTGATCGGTAAACCGAGTTTTTTGAGTTCGGCGAAAATTTCCGCGCCCTTAATCAAGGCCGTCGCAGTCTGGCCCTCATGCACAGGCATACCCATATTGGAGAACGGCAAGATCGGATTATTGCGATAGGTAATCGCTTTAATTTTCAGAATGGGTTTGGGTGATGACTTGCCGGCTTCATAACCCATATATTCACCAAAAGGTCCTTCGGTCCGG
>DASSGE010000615.1:0-4010 GCA_035693605.1 Binatia bacterium | reverse complement strand
ACTCCTGCTATCACGGCATTACCACCGTCGTCATGGGCAACTGTTCTCTAGCGATGGCGCCGGCCCATCGGGAAGATCGCGCGGTGCTTGCCAATGTCCTGTCCCATGTCGAAGCGATTCCATTGGAAGCGATCGAGGCCGGAGTCAACTGGTCGTGGGAAACCATCCCGGAATATCTCAATGCTCTGGACCAAAAACTCGGCATTAACGTCGCTTCGCTGATCGGCCACTCGGCTGTGCGGCGCTATGTTATGGGTGAAGCATCGCAGGAGCGCCATGCCACTGACGAAGAAGTGGCGGCGATGAAAGCGATCGTCCGCGAGGGCCTGGAAGCCGGCGCTGTCGGCGTCTCCTTCGAGCGCAATCTGCGTCACTTTGATTGGCATGGCCGCTTGGCACCGACCAATCTTGCTTCCGAGGAAGAGATTTTTGCTGTCGCCGGCGTGGCCGACGAGATCGGCCGCGGCGTGATTCAGTTTGGCGGCGACCGCGCGATCAGCACGCGGCTCGCCAAGGCCAGCCGGCGGCCGGTCTTCTATGGCAACATCACGCAGCAGGCGGTGGCACCGGATAAATGGCGCAGACAGTTGAGCGAAGCGGAAAACTTGATGCGCCAGGGCCATCGCGGCTATCAGTTCGTCATGCCGCGGCCCGGCGACCTGCGCTATACGCTGAAAACCGCGCAGCACTTCGACGCCATGCCGACTTGGAAGAACGTCATGCTGCTGCCCCTGGAACAACGCAAAGATGTCTTCCGCGACCCGGCGACCCGCGCCAAGCTCCATTTCGAGGCCGTCGAAACGCCGCTCAATCCCGATCTCGCCGGCGACTTTACGCGCCGCTGGGATTTACAGTTCGTTTTCAAGCCGGCGCTGGAGAAAAACCAACAGCTTATTGGCAAGAGCGTCGCCGAAATCGCCCGCGAACAGAACAAGGATGTGCTCGATGCCTTCCTCGATTTAGCGCTGGAAGAAAACTTGGAAACCGAGTTCGAACGGCGCGAAGTCAACAGCGACCAGGCGGCGATGACCGCACTGCTCACCAGTCCGTATACGGTGATCGGCCAATCGGACGGCGGCGCCCACGTCGTGTTTCGCACCGACTACAGCTACTCGACTTACCTGCTGTCGCACTGGGTGCGCGAGAAACAAATCATGTCGGTGGAAGAGGCGATCCGAAAGCTCACATTCGTTCCGGCATCGCTCTTCGGATTCTCCGACCGAGGATTGGTCCGCCAGGGCATGGCCGCCGATCTGATGGTATTCGATCCCGCGACCATCGCGCCATTGGAGCCCGGCGTCGCGCAAGACTTGCCGGGCGGCGCCAAACGGCGCAAACAGCTAGCTCAGGGTATTGAATGGACCGTGGTCAACGGCCAGGTGCTGATGGAACACGGCCAACACACCGGCGCGTATCCGGGCAGGGTGGCGCGCAGCAGCGCGGCGCAGTAGCCGCCATCGGTGGTTGTTAGCCGGCTTTTTGCACCACGGGGCTGACGGAATCCGCAAAGGCAATTTTCCGCGGCCCCGACATACATAACGATCTTGAATTCCAGCACCCTTCTCGGAGCTGGGCGTAAATTGTAAAATTTGTCAGCGGGTGTGCCAAGCGCCACGATAAGTTATTAAGCCGCACACCCGATTCCCTCGACTGCTCCAGGATCCTCCTTTGCCAACATTAGATAGCGCCGCCGCGATCAATCCGACCCAGCGGGATTGAGAAGTTTAGCGGCAGCGTCGAGCGCTTTATGAGCGCCGATCAGCACCAGCTTATCGCCCACCTCCACCTTAAATTCCGGTTGCAGATTGACGAACGACCTTTCGTCGCGGATCACCGCGACCAGCGAGACTCCGCTGCGGCCGGGCAAATCTAATTCTTCCAAGGATTTGGCTGCCGCCGGCGACCCCTCCAGTATCGAAAACAAGTCGCTGGTAGCCCCGACCAAGAAGCGATTCAATTCATCCAGCCCTCGGCCTTGCAGATGTATGCCGCGCAGTGTGCCGTAGTGGGCGCGCCGAATCAGATCGACCTGCAAGGCAATGACATTGTGCGGCACATGAAATTGTTGCAGTACCCGGGCAAAGATCTCGACCGAAGTCTCGAACTCTTCGGGGATCACTTCGTTGGCGCCGAGGCGGTACAGCGAATCGAGTTCCGCCACATATCGAGTTCGGACGATGATGGTCAAGTCACTGCGCATTCGCCGCGCGATCGAAACGATTTGCGCTGTGGCGGTGGAATCGGAAATGGCAATCACTAACACCCGCGCGTCCTGTATGCCAGCCTGTTCGAGGATTTCCGGCCGGCTGCCGTCGCCAAACGAAACCGTTTCACCGCGCCGGCCCGCTTCATGGATCAAATCCGGATTCATTTCCAAAATGCAAAAGGGAATGCCGACTTCTTTGAGCACGCGCGCCAGATTTTGGCCATTTAAACCATAGCCGACGATGATCACATGGTTAGCGAGGGCGCGCCGGTCTTCGGCAAGCGGCTCAGCGGCCCGTGATTGCCGCTTTCTTCGCGATCTGCCTAAAATCCAAAATGCCAACGGTTGGGCAAATTGAATCATGAACGGAGTCGCGATCATGCTCATGATCGATGCCGCCAGAAATATCTGTTTTTCAGCGGGCGCCAGCAATTGATACTCTATGCCGAGCTTGGCGAGGATAAAGGAAAATTCGCCGACCTGGGCCAAACTCAAAGCCAGGATTACGCCCAATCGTATCGACTTGTAGAACCACCAAGATAATAGCAGAACAACCAGGCTCTTGACCGAGATCAGCCCCACCAACAGTGAGATCGACGGCGCAAGATGCTGCAACAGCAACTCCAGATCGAGCAGCATGCCGATGGAGATAAAAAAAATGCCGCTAAAGGTATGGCGCAGTGGCAATACGTCAGCGACGATCTGGTGGCTCAATTCAGATTCTGAGATCACCATTCCAGCGATCAAGGCGCCGAGAGCCAGCGATAAACCAGCCAACGAAGTGAGCCAGGCCGTCCCCAGACAGACGAAAACTATGAACAGCAGAAACACCTCGCGATTGCGCAACAAGGCGACTTGGTGCAGCATGCGCGGCAAGAGTGTGCGAGCCGTCCAGATGATGGCTGCGAGGGCAAGCAGGGCCTTAGAGATCGCCAAGGCAATATCGGCGAACGTGTCCGAGCCGGAGGCGCCGAGGAGCGGCACCAGTAGGATCATCGGCACGATTGACAGATCTTGCAGCAACAGGATGGTGGTTGTCAGCTTGCCCTGGATGGAGTTCAACTCGTTCCGCTCCCGGTAAACCCGGAGGACGATGGCGGTGCTGCTGAGCGCGACGAGAAATCCATAGAAGGTGGCGGTTTTAAGCGCCACACCGGCCAATGACGCTATCCCGACCACCGCCAGGATCGTCAAGCCGACCTGTAGTAAACCGACGCCGATAATTCTTTTTTGCAGCGACAGAAGCTGCGATAAGGAAAATTCCAAGCCGATCGTAAACAGCAAGAGTTGCACGCCGACTTCGGCTAACACGTCAACTGTTCCAGCATCCTTGATCAGGCCCAGGCCATTGGGGCCGATAATCACACCGGCGAGCAAAAAACCGGCAATGGTCGGCAGGCTCAGTTTTTGGAAGAAAAAGACTATCCCGATGGTCGCTGCCAAAACGACGATCAGTTCCTGCAAAAAAAGCGATTCACCCATTGGCGAAAGGTCGATTGCACCGGGCGGTAGTCAATTCGGACAAACTTGGCATGTTGACCGTCAGCTTAGCGGATTGAGCGGGCGACGAAAGACAGTTTGTTAAAAGCGTTTAAGTTTTCCTCTTTGCCGCGCGGGCCATTTCCCCTTGTACCGAGAGACTGCCAACTTGTCACGCCGCGAATTCAGAGTTTTCGTTAGCGACAAACTGGAGGATTTTCAATGCGGCAGCCGGATCACTTCTCTACCCGCAAGGGATGGAAATTTCACTATCTCGTTTTGCCTTGACTGGCGCTTTAGCCCAAGGACACGTTAACGGGCTGCT
>DASSGE010000614.1:0-2493 GCA_035693605.1 Binatia bacterium | reverse complement strand
TCTAACAACGGATGGCCGACAAACGTCACGTTAACACCGTGGCGCCGATAGAAATCAACTTCAAAGGGAAAGACCACAGCCATCTGGTCGACCGATTTCGCGATCTGGCGAACCCTACCGCGACGCCATGCCCAGATTTGCGGGCTAACGTAATAAAGCACCGGTATTCGCAGCGACTTGGCAATCCGCGCCAACCGCAGATTGAAGTCGGGAAAATCGATGAGGATTAATAAATCCGGTCTTCTCTGCTTGAGGGCACCGCGTAAAATTTGATAGGCCTGCCAAATATTTTTCACGTTGCCCGCCAGCTCCACTAGTCCCATTCCAGTCAGTTTCGAGACGTTGAAGAGCACCTCGATATTGGTTTGCTGCAGCTGCTCGCCGGCGACGCCGAATATTTTCAATTTGCCATCCCGGCGATGCAGGGCGTTCACCAAACGCGCGCCATGGACATCGCCGGACGCTTCGCCTACCACCAACATGACTTGCTTCGTTCGGCTAGCCACGCGCTCTATGTCGACAGATCGGACAGTTGAGCGCTGATCATTGAGGCGATTTCCAGTGCCCGTAGACCTTCAAGGCCGCCTACCAGTGGAGGAGTCCGGGTACGTACGCAATCGAGAAAGGAATCGATTTCATCGGCGAGAGCGTCGCCATCCTTGATATCGATATTCTCAGCGCGAATGTCCAGCCAGCCAGCGCCCGGCTTAGGCTTATGATAGATTTGCGCGCGCCGCTGATCGTAGTCGATGGAGATATAAGCGTCCGGTTGAAAAAAACGCACCTTGCGTTCGCGTTTGATCGAAACACGACTCGCGGTGACATTAGCGATGCAGCCGTTCTCGAAGGTGATGCGCGCGTTGGCGATGTCAGGCATCTCGGTCAACACCGGTACGCCCACGGATTCAACCCGCCGAATCGGCGATCGTACCAAACTAGTGATCACATCGATATCGTGGATCATCAGATCCAGCACGACATCAACATCCGTTCCTCGCTCGATAAACGGCGCCAACCGATGACACTCGACAAATTTCGGATCCTTGATGACGCTTTCAAGACGGCGAATCGCCGGATTGAACCGTTCGAGATGACCGACTTGCAAAAGAGCTCCCTTCGCCGTCGCCAGCGCCACCAGTTCGTTGGCCTCGGACAAGTCTGCAGTCAGCGGTTTTTCGACCAAGACATCAATGCCAGCCTCGAGAAACTCTCGTGCAACTCGATGATGATATCGGGTGGGCACGGCGATACTGGCGCAGCGAATCTTTCCAAAAAGCTCACGATAGTCCGTAAACGCCGGAGCCCCGAGCGACTCGCCGACCGCGCGAGCGCGTTCGCCGTCGAGATCGACCACGCCGACGAGATGCGCCTTTTCCGATGAGGCGTATTTCTCCGCATGAAACTTGCCGAGATAGCCGACACCAATGACCGCCACCGGTAAAGCTTCCAGATCCATGTTCCTAGCCAGCTAAGCCGCCACCGCGACCACGGCGATGCCGCACTCGTCGGCCGCGCGCAACAATTCATCCTTTTCGATCAATATCGCCTTGCCGGCCTCGATGGCGAGTACTGCGCCGCCTATTTGACGCAGCGCATTGATCGTCTCGACACCGACGGCCGGCACATCAAAGCGCAAATCCTGTTGCGGCTTGCTGACCTTGACTACGACGCAACCGGACCTGGCCAATTGACCACCTCGCTGAATGGCTGCGTCAGTTCCTTCCACGGCCTCCACTGCGACAATGACCCGATTCTTAACGACCACTGTCTGACCAACACCGAGCCGGCCGATTTCCTTGGCCACGCGAACCCCGATGTGGACATCCTCCCACTGCGCAGCGTTGGGCGTCTTGCGGGTCAGAACCCCTTCATGCGCAATGATACTGGACAAGCAGAACGTCGAATCAACAATCCGAATGCCGTCGCTGGCCAGCTCATCGGCGATACCGCGCAGAAGCGCGTCATCTTCGCGGCTTTTGATTTTGGCAAGAAAGCGCGCGCCGCGCAGATCCGGCCGGAAGTTCCCCAGTAGCCTGACCTTGCGAATACCACCCGCCATTACTGCTTCGTTCACGCCGGCTGTTTGAAAAGTTCTAATAATCTTTCCTAATTGGCCGACATAAATCCAAGTAAGCTCATCGACGCGGTACTGCAAAGATGCGTCGGTTTCCTCACGATGCGCGACGGCCACGACCGAGTACCCCTGACGCTTCGCTTCATCGGCGAAGATCAAGGGGAACTTGCCATTACCAGCAATCAACCCGATCCGATTCATCATGAACTAGCAGGCCCGAGTCAGCCGCGACCTACACAAAGATCCGTTTCTACCGGCAGATTCCGCGCTCGGAAGCGGCAATGAAAGTTATAAACTGATCGAGCTCCTGGAGCGCCGGCAACTCCTTGCGGATTATATCCAAGGCCTCATTGGTTTTGAGCTTTGAGCGAAACATGATGCGGTAGGCTTTGTGCATCGCCTCAATTTTACTCTTGTCG
>DASSGE010000613.1:0-2760 GCA_035693605.1 Binatia bacterium | reverse complement strand
TGGAATCATCGGTGATCAGATAAAGCGAGCCGTCCGGCGCTTGCTGAACATCGCGAACTCGTTCTTTGAGATCGCCTAAATAGCGTGCTTCGTTATTTACCCGGTCGCCGGCCATTTCCAAGCGCACGAGCAAACCCGGCTGCAATGAGCCGATCAGTAAATTGCCGCGCCACTGCGGCAACGCCTTGCCGGTGTAGAACAACGCTCCTGATGGAGCGATGACCGGATCCCAATAATAAACCGGCTGTTCCATGCTTGGCTTACTCGTGCCTTCGCCGATTTTTGCGCCGGAGTAATCCACTCCGTAGGTAATCACCGGCCAGCCATAATTTTTCCCCGCTTGCGGATGATTCAACTCGTCACCGCCGCGCGCGCCATGCTCGACGGTCCACAGTTGTCCTGTCTCCGGGTGAATCGTTGCCGCCTGGACGTTGCGATGGCCATACGACCAGATCTCGGGCTTCACGCCGTCGCGCCCGACAAATGGATTGCCTTTGGGGATCGTGCCGTCCGGCTGAATTCTAACGACTTTACCGAGGGTATTGGCGAGGTTCTGCGCCTGATCACGGTATTTGAAACGGTCGCCCAAGGTAACGAATAAATTACCGTCGCGGGCAAATGCCAGACGCGACCCAAAATGATTGGGGCCTTGAACCTTGGGCGCCTGGCGCCAAATAATTTGCACCGCGTCGACCAGCCCCTCGCCCAATCGGCCGCGCGCTACCGCGGTGCCGGCGCCGCCTTCGCCCGGCTCAGCGTAAGAAAAATAAATTAGCCGATCTTGGGCAAAATTGGGCGATAAGACGACGTCGAGCAAGCCGCCCTGACCGTTGGCAAAGACTTTAGGCACGCCCGTCAACGGCTGTGAGATGCGACCGTCCGCAGTCACCATGCGCAAGCGGCCGGCGCGCTCGGTAACCAACAGCGCGCCATCGGGCAATAACTCGATACCCCAAGGATGATCGAGTCCCTTAGCCACTGTCGTGACTTGCAACTCGCCCTCGAGCGCTTTGGGTTGCGGCGAACGCTGGGCTTGCGCCGACGCCGATCCGACGCATAACAACACCGCAAGCAGCAAACCCAGCATGGTCATATTTTTCTTCGAAGCTGTGAAGCGAGCGCGCGGACTAGTGACTGGCGTGATTTCCCGCCGCCGCCATGGCTGCGTTATAGTCCGGCGTGCCTTTCGCTGGAATAGTCCAGAAGTAAACGTTGCGGCCGTCGACGTTGAGCGATTGCTGCGGCTTCCATGTGCCCATATCGAAAGCGTGCGACACCACCCGCGTGCCGGGTTTAAGGTCGTTGAGCAGCTTCGGTAACAGCTTGAGGTTAAGCGAAGGCAGTAAATATAAAGTCACGACTGTGGCATCGCTGATCTGCGCTTCGAAAAGATCTTCGTTTAAAAAGCGCACACGATTGGCGACGCCGGCTTTTTGTAAATTGGCCTCCGCCTCGCGAATGCGCTCCGGATTGATATCGATACCGACGGCGCGGGTGACGTCGTATTTCTGCACCGCGGTGATCGGGATGCGGCCGTCCCCCGAGCCGAGATCGTAGAGCACGTCGCCCTTGCCCGCCTTGGCGACCTTGAGCATGGCATCGACCACTTCTACCGGCGTCGGCACATAGACAACATCGGGCGCGCGCAATTGCTTGCCGCCCGCGGCTTTGGAGTCGTCTTGGGCAAGCCGAGTATCCTGGGCCCCAGCTACATTGGAGAAAACCAGCAAAAAGAGTAACGACCATACGATAGTACGCCGGATCATCATGATAATCTCCCGTGGGGCGGTCGCTATCAGGGCAAATTGCGCCCCTCTCGCGCCAGCACCATGCAAAATCCGTGTCGCCGGCAGCATCGGAGCGCAGACACGATTGCACTGGTTTTTGCGTTTTGCATCAGCAGCTGTATTCAAAACGGGACGGAGCGAGAATCAGCCCTGTCCCAGATTCAGGTAACGAGCTGCGCCGAGACCTGAAACCCTTTATGTAATCCGCGTTAGCTTGCTGCGCCCGCGGTCGGCCGTAATCATGTTATAAGCAGCCGAATCGGCTAAACCGTGGCCGTACTCGCGCCGCTTTGGCGCCACGCGTCGTAGCCGCCGCGCAGTGCCCAGACGTTGGTAAAGCCTTTGGCTTCATATTCTTCAGCCCGCCGGGCCGAAGTCGCTTCCTCCGGTCACGCGCAGTAAAAAACCACCTGGCGATCTTTCGGCATCGTCGGCGCGTGAGCTTGGAATTGCTCCAAAGACAGGGTGCCGGGCAAACGAAATTTATGGGCGCGCGGCGCATCATCGTAAGCGCAAACCAGCAGAGCCATTCCCTGCGCAACAGCAGGGCGGACTTTGTCCGAATCGATTCTCTTTGCGGCCATTATTCTCTCCTCCTGGGTGACTCATCTCCCATACTAGCCGTGATGCTAACACGGTCAATGCAATATCATGTCCATCGAAGTGACCGAAGCGAAATTTAATCGAGTGGGTGAATTGGCCGGTTCCTCCCTTTCGTAAAGGGAGGGTAGGAGGGATTTTTTACGGCCTGAAAGATCGCCTCCAGCACAGCCTCTGTTTGTAGCAACGCTTGCCGGTCGTCGAAACGCAAGATTTTAAATCCTCGCCGCTCGAGATCTCTGGTCCGTCGGACGTCGTATTTTGCTTGTTGGATCTCCAAATGCTGAGCTCCGTCGAGTTCGACGACCAGTTTTGCCGCCGGTGCAAAAAAATCAGCAATGTAGTTGCCGATGGGTTTTTGCCTATAGAATTG
>DASSGE010000612.1:0-3447 GCA_035693605.1 Binatia bacterium | reverse complement strand
AGGTATTATCTGGCTGCAGCTTGTGGGTTCCCTTTACAACTTCGTAAAAACTCCCGACACAACCTGCCAATTTAACGGTTCGCAACAAACAAAAACGGCGAGGCGGATGGGATAGCCAACCGCTCGCCGTTTCATTGGCGTGGGATTTTTTAACTACGCTTACTTTTTCTTCACGCTACCGAACACTTCTTTCAATAAGTCCGTCACCCGAGCTGCCGGGTTGGTTCTAATTTTTTTTTCTTCCTGTCCAACCACAAAGAAAATACCATCGGTGGCTTTTTCGGTGACATACTGGTTGACGTCGAAAGCAATGTTTTTGGAGAACGGCACGTCTTTGTATTTGCCGACCAGGGTATTGTACTGCTGATTGACGCCAACCTGGTCCATCACCTCGGTGACCGACGGCTTGAACGCAGCGTGCAGCTTCTTGGAGGTCTTCGCCTTGAAGTAATCCGTCGCCGCCGTGTCACTGCCGTTGAGAATTTTGCGCGCGTCGTCGAAGGTCATTTCGCCGATGGCGTCCCAGAATATATCCTTGGCGAACGGCACGGCTTTCTCCGCCGCCCGGTTCATGCCAACAACGAATTCGTCGATCTGCGGCCCGTAGCCGACCAGCCGCAATGGCTGCTCCATAGCCTGCAGCGGTCTGGGCATAAGGATTTTGATTGCCTTGTTCATTAAAAAACCATCGACCGCACTGGTCTGCTGCACGGCATTTTCAGTACCGACCTTGAGAGCTTCTTGCAAACCGGAACCGATCTTCGCGTCATTCAAGCCACCGACGCTCGGAAGCTTGCCGCCAAAATCCTTCAACAGCTTGTCGAATTGCGCCGCCGCTGGATTTACCGCCAACAGCAAAAACACTACCGCCAACCACCATTTCTTCATGATATTTTTCCTGATTTGAGTCATGATCGTCGGTTATAGCTGCGGCGCTATAAAATTTCTTTGGAACGGCGCGGCGAATCAATAATATCGCCTAACTTGAAATCGTTAATCGCCGCGGCAAAGCCAGCGTCGATAATCAGATTGATAATCTCCTCTTGCGCGTCTCGCGGTGATAGCCGAAAGGCTGTCCGCAACGGCGGGATCGCCTTGCGCCATTTGCTCTCGCTGATATAGGCGCGGCCAAGATAAAGATACGCCTGCGCGTCCCGCGGATTGTCGCGGGTGGCATCTTCAAGATACGGAATCGCGTCAGCGAAACGCCCCTGGTTAAATAACGTCAGTCCGGTTTCAAAGTCATCATGCCGCGAACCCCAGCGACCGAGCGATGAACATGACGTGAGTAGAGCGAGGCTCACAACGATACCGATAATCGAAAGACGATTTCTCATGGGAGTACCCTCCTCATAGACATTTAGACGCAAAAAAGCCCCGATCTTAGCGACTCGGGGCCTTTTTGAAGTTTATTTCGAGAAGGCTGCTTTGAGCATTGGTTCGAGTTCGCCGCGTTCGTGCAGCTCGTGCAAGATGTCACAACCGCCGACAAACTTGCCATCAATGTAGATCTGTGGAATCGTCGGCCAGTTCGAGTAGCGCTTGATCCCGTCGCGGACCGCTGAATCGGCCAGCACGTCGTCGCTTGCGAAAGGGAATCCGTAGGACTTAAGAATCTCCACTGTGTGCGCCGAAAAGCCGCATTGAGGGAAATCCGGTGTACCCTTCATATAAAGCATAACTTTATTATTCTTAACCTTCTCATCGATTTTACTGAGTACGTCTTCTGCCATATATTTCTCCTTGTACAGTTGGAATTACCCTCCCAACTTCTCCCATTGCTCCGGACTATAGGTTTTTAACGACAGTGCATGAATGCGCTGGTCGGCCAAGGGTTCTTTGAGCACTTCGTTAACGATACGATGTTGTTCGAGCAACCCTTTACCGTCGAAAGCCGAAGATACGATAATCACTTGCCAGTGATCGCCGCCGCCGGTCAAGTCTTGGGTTTCGACGAGAGATACCGGCAACGCTTTGGCTAGAGTTTCTTTGATTTCCTCAGGACTGATCATATCAAAAGCTTACCGGCAACCACCCCTTCTTGCAACTGCAGAGGGCGAACTTAGCCGACTGGCCCCGCAAAGTCTGGCCGGACCTTGCGCAACATCGCGCGCAGATCGGCGCGCAGCTCATCGAGCGTCGGCCGGCCCAAATACCAGTAGCCATTGTAGATGTTGTGAATGCTCAGGTCCGGCATCAGCGAAAACGTATGCGGCATGGCGGTAACCCCCATACTTTTGGAGGTCTCGGTCATATCGAGCGTTTTTACGACCCTACGCTCTTGATCGCTCAGGAACGGAAACTGCGCGCCCAGGCCGGTGCGAAAGGCGTCATTGATTTCCGGGGAATCGACGCTGCATACGGCCAAGTGACAATAATTCACCGCCAGCTCTTTCTGCAATTCAACGTAATGGCGCAACTGCACCTGGCACTTGGCTCACCAGTAGCCGCGATAAAAAGTCAGGATGAATGGAAATTTACCGACCAACTCCGATAATTTCACCGACTGATTTTCGTGATCGGGCAGCTCGATATCGGGAAATTTATCACCGATTTTTAGATTCATAGCGTCCCCCCTTCATTTTAAGTTACGTATGTGAATGAGCTGACGAAGCTATTGATAACGCTTGGTCATTTCAGCAAAGAAGCCATCTTTTTCCAATTGCTGCAGTAACGTTAGATCGACAAATTGTTCCGGCTTGGCGGCCTTCGCCTGCGGCATCTTCGGCGCCAGCTCATCGAGTATATACTGGATCCCTTTCAAAGTCGGGTATGGACGTTTCGCCACACGTTTGACGAACCAATCATAGGTCGCGTCCAGCACATCTTGCTCGTTGGTGCGCATGTACTTGCCGGCAATACGTTTGGACTCATCTCTGTTCTTGGCGATAAAGTAAATCGCCTCGACATAGGAGCGCAGCGCGCTCAGCGCCGTTTCCCTTTGGCTGCGAATGAAGCCACGCGAGGTCGCGAAGCCATTACCCTGAACCTCGATGCCAAGCTCCAACATGTCGAAGACCTCGATCAAACCTTGCCGCCTGGCGCGCGGCAGCTCTGAAGGCGTGAGAATCGTCGCGTCGATGCGCCCGGCATCGACGGCACCGAGCCGCTCCATGGTCGGTCCCGCTACTACCAGCGCGACGTCTTTACCCGCCTCGAGATTGAATTTTTTTAGGAGGATCAGCGCGGCGTTGTGCGATGCCGAGCCAAAGCCGCTTACGCCCAAGCGCTCGCCCTTCAGCTGTTCGACCCGGGCAATTGTCGGCTTGGCGACAACTGAGTAATTGTAGGCGGACTCTGACGACGCAATCAGTACAATGTCATGGCCCTGCAAACCGGCGGGCACCACTGTGCCGATATTGACGATCGGCGGATCGCCGGCGACCAGCGCCTGGGTCGCCATTTGTCCGCCGCGAAAGAAAATCACTTCAGCGTCGAGTCCGTGGC